>SKXG01000246.1 GCA_007128525.1 Pseudomonadales bacterium
GTTTCCTGAATGACATCGAAATAGATCACGCCAGCACCGTCGTCGTCGCTGACGGTCAGGCAGGTTCCATTTACCGCTACCGAAGCACCCCGTTGAACGCCTTCGGCCAGGTCACCGAGTTCAACCGCCAGCCGGGCAAGCCCTGGTTGTTCGCTAATACTGATGACGGGACAGAGCCCCTGCACGATTCCAGTAAACACGATTGCCCTCGCCTAACTGCCCCGAACAAAAAGAAGCCCCGGCCAGCCATCCTCTGCGGACAACTTTGCCAGGGCTCCTGTGATGCAACAGACGACGCTACAGCGAGGCTTCGAGTCGCTCGCGACGCTGAACTTCGCTGTCGATAAATGTCATCCACTGTCGGCATGAACGTTCGGTCCGCTCATCGCCGGCACTCCGTGCTTCGCGGCTGCACTGACTGAACGTGCTGCGCGCGTCGGCAAGGCTTTCCGCATTGAACTGGCAGATCGCCTTCACCATATAGGTTTGCGGCCGATCCCGCAGGTCGCCGCGGTCCAGTGCCCGGTCCGCTGCCTCAATGCACTCGGCATTGTCTTCGCGCTCCAGGAACAACCCAGCGAGGCGAGCAAAGATCTCACCATCCTCTGCCGCGCGCGCCGCATTCTGGAGCACGGGAATGGCCCGATCAACTTCATGTGCCATCTGCCAGGCCTGACCCAGCATACGCAGGTTGCTGGCGTTCTCTTCCACGATGCCACGGTCAAAGCCTTCTTCCAGCCACTTGGCGGCGCGATAAGGCACCTGACGCTGCATCAAGAGCCCAGCATAGGACAGGTAGTCGCTCTCGCGCTCGAAAAATCCGCCAGCATGGGCAGCCTCCATGGTGCGAGCCTGCCGCTCCTCATCACCTTCCTGACCGTACAGTGCAGCCAACTGCAACCAGTACTCACGGCTAGGAAAGTCCCGCACCAGGATCTCCAATATCTCGACGACTCGCGGATAGTTTTCCTGCTCCCAGTACAGGAATCTCAGCAACTGCCACCAGTTCTCGCGAATGTCTGTACCACGTGACCGGGCAACTTCTATGCCGCGTTCAATCCGCTCAATGGCACTCGGAAAGTCTTCCAACTGAAAGTGCAACTGGCCCATGAACACATAGGCGTCTGGCCCGGGGCTTTCTTCAGAATCCATCCAACGCCGCATGTAATCCAGTGAGCGCTGATACTCTTCTTCCAGGTAGTACAGCTGCGCCAGCGCATATACAGTCTGGGTTTCCAGCCCTCTGGAGATGTTTTCGCCAGCCTCCAGCACACGCTCATAGTGCTGCATCGCCCGACGATAGTTCTCCATGTTGAAGTGCGTAAACGCCATCATGTTGTTGATCTGGGCACGCTCATTGTCGTTCAGCCCTCGTGTACCCAACGCACGATCGCCGAGCCTCAAGGCTTCCTGGAAATCATCTTCGTCCAGCGCTTCCTGAATATTGGACAGCATCTGATACGCCCGCTCCGACATCGGGGGCACCTGACGCCGCGGTTCCTCAGCCTGCGCCAGGCCGACCTGAGACAGGCCCGCCTGCTGCAGCGCCTGTGGTATCGCAAAGCCGGCCACAAGCCCCAAAACCAGGGCCCGGGCCAACCAGCGTGTACTGTTATGGACGGCTCCGATGTTCATCGACGACGGCCCTCCTGCTCCATTTCGAAGGTAATGCGATTGCGTACGCCGCTGACTCGCACGGGCTCACCGTCAACCACCCGGGGCCGATATTTGAACCGCAAAGCCGCGTTGATGGCAGCCCGGTCAAACACACCGGGCGGTTCTGCTTCGATAACGACAGGGTCTTCAACAGCGCCGGTTTCGTTCACGGTAAATTCAAGGAGGACATAGCCCTCAATGCCGCGTTCAAGCGCACGCCGCGGGTAGTCCGGCGCAACCTGCACGATTGGCAGATATTCCCCATCGGCACTGAAGCCGCCAGTACCACCAACCCGCACATCAACGCCGACATCAACCGCGCCAATATCGACACCCATTGCAGTTGATGCATCGTCAAACTGTGTATCCGGCATATCCGGCGGCGGTTCATCAACTGGGGGCGGTGGTGGCGGGCGCCGGTCACGCGTCTCGACGGCTGCCTCCTGCTCGACCCGGACAAAGTCCACGATCCGGCCATGCGGCGGTTCGGTGAAAGGGCTCCGATCACTGCGGATCAGCGCCTGCATCAGAAAGAACAGTGCGGCGGTGGCCACCACACCAAGCGAAACACCGACCAGAATTCTCACAAACATCGCGCTACCTCGTCAGTCTGGCTCCGTGGACACAGCCACGTCCGTAATGCCGGCCAACCGCGCGGCTTCAAGCACCTGCAGCAGGACCCGCGAGCGGGATCCCCGATCGGCCTGTACCACCATACTGCCCCGAGGATTCTCCGCGTGCAGTCGTTCAATCGCTGCTCTGACCCCACCAGGATCAATCTGGCGATTGTCGATCCAGATCTCGCCGGCCGGATTGATCGCGACCAGTACGCTCACCGTCGGCTTGACCTCAGCCGTTTGCGCATCAGGCCGCAACACATCAATGCCGGCCTGCTTGATAAAGGTCGCCGTCACGATGAAGAAAATCAACATGATAAACACGACGTCGAGCATCGGCGTCAGGTTCAGTTCTGTCGACTCATCACTACGTGAGGACCTGTTTGCCAGTCTTCTCATAGAAACCCCGAGTACCCTCAGTGATCCATCGTCAGATGGTCTTCAAATAGTTCGATCTCAAAATCGATTCTTCGTTTCAAGAAAGTGGTGGCAAACAGTCCGGAAAGCGAGGCAATCATCCCGGCCATGGTCGGGATAGTGGCCTGAGAGACCCCGGCAGCCATGGACCGGGCGTCCCCGCCCTGCGTCGCCATAGCCTCAAACACCGCGATCATCCCGGTTACCGTGCCCAACAATCCGAGTAGCGGACAGAGTGCAACACAGGTCTGAATCAGAGGGAAAGACCCGGTAATCTTCGACGAGGCCTGTGAGACCAGGGCAGCGCGAATCTGGTGAGCCGTCCAGGAGTTGCGCTCCGGACGACTCTCCCACTTCTCGGTGGCCTGCCCCAGGTAGTTGCGGTTCTCCGCCAGGAAGTACCACACCCGCTCAAAGATCAGAGTCCACATCAGGAAGGTCAGGGCGGCGATGAGCCAAAGGACATTGCCGCCCAGATCCATGAACGTGATGATGGCTAAGTAAGCATCATAAAACATGGCTTACCCCAGCGCCCGGCCTGAACGCTCCGCATGTTCGGCAATAATGCCGGCACTCTGCTCTTCGAGCACATGGATCACCGACTTGCTGAACGCGTTGATGATCGAGTGCAGCAGTACCATCGGAATGGCGACGACCAGACCCAGAACCGTAGTGACAAGGGCCGTGGAAATACCACCAGCCATCGTCTGTGGGTCACCGGTGCCAAACAGCGTGATGGCCTGGAAGGTCAGGATCATACCGATAACCGTACCCAGCAGACCCAGCAACGGCGCGACCACCGATATCACCTGGATCAACGTGATGTTCCGAGTCAACGATGGCGTCTCAGCCAATATGGCTTCACCGAGCTTCAGCTCCAGAGTCTCAACATCAACCTGCTTGTTCTGCTCATACACAGCCAGAACACGGCCCAGCGGATTGCCTTCATCCACTTCATCAGAGTTGCGCTGTGCCTTGACCTTTCTGGATACCAGCGACAGCGTTACGAGGCGCTCCAGAGCAAGCAACAGACCGAGAATACCGGCCAGAATAATGACTGCGCCAGGCAGGCGGCCATGGCCGTCACAGAACGGCAGATAACATTCACCAGCGCGGATACCGCCCAACGGCGTCCCGATCCGGTCGCCCCAGGTGTCCGCCTGAATCAACAGTCCCAGCAAAGAGCCGCGAGTTGGATCTATACCAAAGGGTACCAACTCACCCGCTGAGGCACGTTCGATGTTACGCGCTGTATTGGCAAATCGTGCACTGGGCTGGCGAGCCAGCTCGACGATGGCACCAATATCAGAGGAGTAGTTCACATAGGAGCCGTTGGCGATCAGGTTAAACGCGCCAACACGAACAATGTCGGTTCGCTGCCGCTCGCCATCCAGCCGGTTGACCGTTCCCTCAAACCGCGTGACGCGGCCTGTTTCGGTCATCTCACGCTGCATCTCGAACCACAGACGCTCCATCTCTTCGATGCTGGCCAGGCGGGTTGCCGTGCCCATCTGCTGGGCCAGCTGACTCAACCACTCACCGCGACCCGGATATTCGGCGCTGACGATGGACTCCTGAAACTGCCCGCGGGTATCCCCGGCCACTTCCTGCAGCACACCGA
>SKXG01000330.1 GCA_007128525.1 Pseudomonadales bacterium
ATGGCAGCTACGATGTTGAACGGCGCCTGTATCGCGAGGACCTGTTCGAGGATGAAACGCTGGTCACCGGCTCAACAAGTTTGGTCGGCATTCTGCTGCCGAACCGACTTGAGTTTCATGCCAGCCACCTGCGCGAAGAAACCACCATACAGGCGGCTGGTGCCGACACCCCGGCCAATAGGCAGGTCATCAACAGCACCATGCTGGGCCCTCGACTGCTGGTACGCGGTATCCGGCAGCCCGACAGCCTGGTCATCGACTATCGCTATCAGGATTTGCGTGCACGTATTACCGAGACGGACAGCGACCGACACATCCTGACCGGCACCTATAGCATGCCGCTGCGCGAAACCCGGGTGCTGGCATTAGAAGCCAATTACACCGAGGTCCGCTTCAGTAACGACCTGGTACCAAGATATGACCGCTGGCACGGTATGGGCCGCTTCCAGGGCACGGGCGCCCGGTCCGAGCTGGAGGTCGGTGCCGGTTACGCCCACATTCGGCGCTTCGAAGGCCTCGACAATGTATCGCTAGTGATAGCCGACCTGATGCTCAGCCACAATTTCACTCCGACTGCCAGCCTGACGTTGACCGCTGAGCGTGACCAGCGCGACAACACCCTGGATCTGCTGGGCGGCTTCGGTGGTCTCGGTGGTGAATTGGCCGAAGACACCGACCTCAACGAGATCTTCATCTATTCCGGTGCCGCGTTACTTTACGAGCAAACCTTGGGCAATAACACCTTGGGCCTGCAGGCCTTTCTGGAGCGACAGGATTACGAAGACATCGACCGTGACCAGGATCGCCTTGGCGCTGCCATCACCATCACCAGACCGCTGCGACCGAACCTGAGCCTGCGAGGCTTCGCAGGGCACAGCGAGGTTGAGCTGGAAGAGTTCAACCGCATTGACCGCGATACCCGGTTTGAAGTTGGACTGGCCTGGCAACCGTGGCAACGGCTGACTGCCAGTCTGACTCTTGGCAAGGAGCGTCGGACCAGTGGCGATCCGCTCGCTGAGTACCGCAACAGGTTCGGCATGATCGAGCTGAGCTATCTGATCCTGGGCGCGCCCTGAGACCCGCGGCGCAGCAGGCTGCCTGATGTCGGCCGCCTGCTGCCGGGCATGCGTTCAGTCAATCGACTTCCACACCTCATTGGAGTGCGGGCTTTCCCGGCCCTCACTGTCATAAGCCGTGATGGCGAAGTACCAGCTGCCAGCCTGCAACGACAGCACAACGTTGGTCGTTGCCGGGTCCTCAATGTCGAGCACCGTCTGATACTGGCCAGACCCATTGCCGTAGTGCAACCGATACCCGGCCAGGTCGGTCAGTGGTGTGCCATCCATGTACTCAGTCGGCGGCTCCCAACTCAGTGACGCCATTCGGACACTGACCGTGGTCATCGATACCGCATCTCCGCCAGCACCGCTGCAGCTCAGGCTGAACGTGGTGTCTTCGGTCAGCGGCCCGACCGTCCTGCTGCCGCTGGTCGGCTGGTCCCCGGACCAACCGCCGCTGGCCGTACAACTTTCCGCTCCCGAGCTGCTCCAGTTCAGCGTCGTCGACTGTTCATAGCCAACCGCTGCAGGACTGGCACTGAATTGCATCGTCACCGGGTCAGGCTCTGGTTCCGGATCAGGCTCCGGTTCCGGATCAGGAACCGAAGGCGCGACAAACTCGATGTACACCGAGGTCGTGGTTGTCCCCCCCTGCCCTATGCAGCTGAGGATGTACTGCTGGCTTTCCGACAAGGGTCCCAGCGTCTGGGACCCTGACAGACTGCGGGTACCATTCCAGGCGCCGCTGCCGGTACAGCTGTCGGCATCGCTCGCGTCCCAGCTGAGCACAAAGTCATCATCAGGCCCGACCGTTTCACGATCCGCCCACAGTGCTACTGCGGGCGGCTCTGGTTCCGGCTCCGGGACATCACCGACCTCGACCGTCAAATTGCGGCGCTGGGTACCACCAAGGCCACTGCAGGTCAGCCCGAAACTGGCAGCGGCTTGCAATGGCTCGCTGGTAAAGCTGCCTTCCAGGGACCGGGCGCCCTGCCAGTCACCGTCAGCTTCACAATGCTCGGTCTGGAAACTCTCCCACTGCAGCGTCACTGTCTCGCCCGTCTCAACCTGGTAATCGCTGACGCTGAACTCGATCATCGGCGGCACGGCATTGGCCTGTTCCCGACTCGAATTCGACAGCAGGTTGAGCAGGCTGTCATCGGACAACGCCACCTGCTCGATCAGGGCATTGAACGCATTGCGATCTTCAGCACTGAACCGGCTGCGCACAGCGGATACAGAATCGGTCACCCGGTCCTTGTCCAGCAGCAACGCATAGTCTCGAAGCAGCGTCTCATCCAGAGCCGTGTTCAGTACGGCAATCCGGTCCCTGGCCTCAAGGATTAACGCCGAACGCACCGGCAGGTCAGCGATACTCTGTTCGCTCGTCTCTGGCAAAATGGTGTGCAGTGCACTATCCAACACCGACATGGCGTTCTGACCGTTGACGTAAAGCGCGCCGGCCATCATTTCAACCTGCACCGCTGCGACAGCGGCGTTGAAGGTCATCGCCTGGCGCTCACCCGCGGTGCCATCGATACGACCACCAGCCAGGTCGCAGGCCAGTTCAGAAACCAGTTCCGCCATGCTCAGGCTGTCGCCAGTCTGGACCAGGGCCCGATGCGTCCTGCGCAGGGCTTCACCCAGACCCTCATTGGCATACACCAGCCCGGCTGCATTGGCTTCGGTCACAGCGTCATGCATCTGATCCGGCATCGAGGCGCGATCGAAGCCCATCGACAAGTGATCAGACAGCTGGTCCCACATCAACGCCAGGTCATCGGCCCGTGGCGTACTGCGCAAACACAGTGCGGCCTGACTTGCCAGCGTGGTATAGGGGCTGAGATTGACGCGCTGGTGGCCAGGATCGAACAACCAGCCTTCAAACGTAAAGTCAGCGGGATCGCCACTGACGAGATCGGTACCACCACTGGCGGTCACCCGCAGTGGAAAGCTGGCCGAGGTGGGAACTTCAATCGTGTAGTTGGCGCTACCGTCACTGGTGCCGGCAGCAATGCGCTCGCCATCGGCATCAAACACTTCGACGTCCGCCTCAATGATGGGACCATCGCCCACACTGCCCTCCAGCATGAACACCGCCGGAGGCGGCTCGCTGGCATTCGGCGGCTGTGCCGGATCGCGTCGTTCCTCACTGCTGTCGCCACTGCCACAAGCCGCCAGCATCAGCGCCAGCACGGGCAGCAAACCCAGACGCAACACTGTCTTGCGACCAGCCACATACTTCGAACCAGACATCGGGTCTCTCCTTGGCATTCACCCTGATTGCCGTAAATTCCAAGGCCGTCCGTGGCTGCATCCGACCACTGTCCCGGTGGCTGGATTGAGACCCAGTCTAGTTGTAAGCAAATTTTAAGCGCGTGACCTGATCGCCATTCCTGATCAACGGGCCCGCAGCTGTCTTGCCAACAAGTGAATCCGTTCGCAACTGCCAAACACATCGGAATGCGTTGAGAATGCAGCGCCAGACGGCCTGCATTGAAGCTAGCAACGACGCGGGATTTCGCTTGCCTGAGGGCGGGAGCGCTTCATGCGAAATTAATCACAAAGATTAGGAGAAGATAAATCTCGCTTAGCAACAGGTTAGAATTTCCGCGCTAACGGAAACCTAAAGGGGTGATAATCAGGCGGGAATCCAGGGCTTTGTGATGATCGTCACAACTGGATTGCGCTAGCAGTCACAACAGGTCTGGGCAGCAGCGCAGAATCCGCAGTGGCAATCAGTAGATTTCTTTGGAAACCTCGTTCGAATAGGCGCTTTCTTCACCGTCGCTGTTAACGGCCGTCATCGCGAAGTAATACGTGCCCGGGTTGAGGCTGATGGTACGACTTGTCTGCTGAGGATCATCAATAGACACCGATTGATCATAAGCGCGCGGTGAGGTTCCCCAATAGATCCGATAGCCGTCCAGGTCATCCAGTGGCGATCCGTCGACATTCTGCGCCGGCGGCTCCCAGGACAGCTGGGCCGCGCGAACCGTGACGCCGATGGTTGTCGAGGCGTTGCCGCCCGGACCACTGCATTCCAGCCTGAAACTCATGTCACTTTCAATGTTTGCAATGGTCTCGGAACCACTGGTCGAGCGCGAGCCACTCCAGCTGCCTGAAGCAGTACAACTGTCGGCGCGGTTGCTCGACCATGTCAGCGTGGTCGACCCACCGGGCTGGACACCGCGCGGAGACGCACTCAGCTCCAGCAGCGGTGCGTTATCGACCTCGATGTTCACAGTGCGA
>SKXG01000399.1 GCA_007128525.1 Pseudomonadales bacterium
TCTGCGCTGGAATCAGAACTTCGAGGAGGTCAGTGGCTACAGTGCCGATCAGATCGCCAGGATGCGACCGGCAGATTTTTTTGTGCCTGCCGGTCGCGAGGCAATGATGCAGCGCTTCAATCATGTCTTTCAGGGCCAGCCCACTCAGGATGACGGTGTATTGCTGGCCAAGGACGGCCGTACCACGCCGTTCTATATCACAGCACGCACTGTCATGCTTGACGATGAACCTTACATGGTTGCCATCGGTATCGACACCACAGAGCGACGCAAGGCAGAGTCGGCACTGCGCGAACTGAATGAAACGCTGGAACAGCAGGTTGACGACCGAACGGCTGAACTGGTTGCTGCCAAGCAGCAAGCGGAGTCTGCGGACCGTCTCAAGTCAGCATTTTTGGCCACCATGTCACATGAGCTGCGCACGCCCCTGAATTCAATCATTGGCTTTACCGGCATTCTGTTGCAGGAACTGGCCGGCCCCCTGACCGACGAACAAGTCAAGCAGCTGACCATGGTCCGTAGCAGCGCCCGCCACCTGCTCGCGCTGATCAACGATGTTTTGGATTTGTCCAAGATTGAAGCCGGGCAGCTGTCGACCAGCATTGACGACTTTGATCTGCACGACACCATCGAGGAGGTTGTGGCGGCCAGCCAGCCAATGGCGGAACAAAAACAGCTCGAGCTCAGCGTCGATGTGTCACCAGACCTGCCACAAATGCATAGCGACCGGCGCCGCGTCATGCAGATTGTGCTGAACCTGCTGAACAACGCACTGAAGTTCACCGATCAAGGCAAGGTCACACTGTCCGCGCAACTGTGCAGCGCAAGCCCGCATCAGCAGATCGACACGCCGATGCTGTCTCTGAAGGTTTCTGATACCGGCATCGGCATCAAGCCGGCTGACCTGCAGCGTCTGTTCCAGCCTTTTAGCCAGTTGGACACCGGCCTGGACCGAAAGCACGAAGGTACGGGCCTTGGTCTTGCCATCTGTCGCCGCCTGTGCGAACTGCTTGGCGGTCACATAGATGCCAAGAGCCAGAGGGGCAAAGGTTCAGAGTTCACAGTGCTGCTGCCACTGAACTGCCCGCCCGCTGCACCGCGACCTTCGCTGCCGTCACTGCCGGAGGCTGCATCATGAACCTGCACATTCTGCTGATTGAGGACAACGAGCAAAATCGCTACCTGCTCAGCTTTCTGCTGCAAAGCCGTGGTCACACAGTGACCCAGGCCATCGATGGGCCCGGTGGACTAAAGCAGGCCATGGCCACGACGCCTGACGTCATTTTGCTCGATATACAGTTGCCAACCATGCACGGCTATGACGTGGCCAGCGCATTGCGAAAAGTCGATGCGCTCGCCGCGACACCGATCATCGCGGTGACCTCCTATGCCATGCCGGGCGACCGCGAGAAGGCCCTGGCAGCCGGCTGCGACGGATATATTGAAAAACCTATAGACCCGGATACCTTTGCTCAGGACATCGAGCGTCTGGCATCTGTACGTCCAGGTCGCGGAGCACCAGCATGAAACGGATATTGATCGTTGATGACAAGGAAGAGAACCGCTATTACCTCAAAGCCCTGCTTCAAGGTCATGACCATCAGGTCGACAGTGCTCGCCATGGTGCCGAAGCCCTGGTGCTCGCTCGCCAGTCACCGCCGGACATTGTGATCTCTGACTTGCTGATGCCCGTCATGGATGGTTATACGCTGCTTCAGCACTGGAAAGCCGATCCCGGACTAAAGGCAATACCCTTTGTGGTCTACACCGCCACTTACACAGAAGCCGAGGATGAACAACTTGCGCTCGATCTGGGCGCCGACGCTTTCATTCTAAAGCCCACGGAACCGGAAGACTTCATCAAGCGAATTCAGGCGGTGCAGTCCAAACCGCCTGCCGCCGGCGCCAGACCAGCAGACCCCGGGCGGTCGGATGAAACAGATCTGCTGAAAGTCTACAGCCAGACACTGATCCGCAAGCTGGAAAAAAAATCACTGGAGCTGGAAGCGACCAACAAGTCGCTGCAACTGGACATCACGCGCCGCGAAGCAGCAGAAGCCGCGCTAAAAGCCAGTGAAGAACGCTTCCGGCTGCTGGCCATGGCAACCAATGATGCGGTGTGGGACTGGGATATCGCACAAGACAAACGTTGGTGGGGCGCCGGCTTCACGGACCTGTTCGGACATGAGCAGCGTGAGGCCACATCCAACGATGCCTCCTGGGTGGCCTACCTGCATCCGGAAGATCGGGACCAAGTGCTGCAACAGCTGCAGAGCGCCATAGACGGCGACAGCGTCGACTGGTATGCAGACTATCGTTTTCGCCGGGCTGATGGCAGCTGGGCCCAAGTCCAGGATCGTGGTCACCTGCTTCGCGACGCTCAGGGCAAGACCATACGGATGGTCGGTGGTCTGTCCGATGTCACTGAGCGTCTGGCACTGGAACATCAGCTCCGCCACTCACAGCGCATGGAGTCGCTGGGCCAGCTTACCGGCGGTGTGGCGCACGACTTCAACAATCTGCTGACGGTGGTGATGGGCAACGCTGAGTTGCTGCATGAGCTGCTCACCGATGACCCTGACAGGCAAGCACTGGCTCAGATCATCATGGGTGCTGCCGAAAGGGGCGCCGATCTGACACACAGACTGCTGGCCTTTGCCCGCAAACAGCCTCTGAGCCCTGTACCAGTAGACCTCAATCAGCTCGTTGAAAACCTGGCCCCCCTGTTACGACGACTGCTCGGTGGGCATGTGGAACTGAGCCTTGAGCGTGAACAAAATCTGCCTGCTGCGCTGATGGATTCTGCGCAACTGGAGAATGCGCTTTTAAACCTTTGCATCAACGCCCGCGACGCCATGCCCAATGGTGGCACACTGACTATACGGACTGGTGCCGGCAAGGACCCCGACGGACACAGCTGCCTGGTACTGGGAGTCCTCGATACCGGCATCGGCATTGACGCCGAACACCTCGCAGTGATCTTCGAACCTTTCTTCAGCACCAAAGAAGAAGGCAAAGGTACAGGGCTAGGCCTGGCGATGGTTTATGGCTTGGTTAAGCAGTCTGGCAGCCAGATCACAGTCGACTCCGAACCCGGCAGGGGAACCCACTTCAAGCTGTACCTGCCCTTGGCGCAGGAAGCCTGTCCAGGGAACGATGCCCCCACTACACCCACGTCAGTAGCTGGCGGCACAGCGCGCATCCTGCTGGTCGAAGATGATGATCTCGTCCGGCAATTTGCACAGTCGCAATTGACGGCGCTCGGCTATCAGGTCACCTCTACGGTCAATAGCGATGAGGCATTGACCGCGCTTCAGGCGGACCAGCATTTCGACCTGCTGTTCACCGACCTGATCATGCCTGGCATCAACGGGCGCGATCTGGCCATTGAAGCGCGCCGACTGCGGCCGGGACTGAAGGTGCTCTTTACGTCTGGTTTTCCTGGCAAAGCCGTTGCGCCTGGCGATGATCTGGGGCTTCTGCTCACCAAACCCTATCACCGTGCAGACCTGGCACAGCATGTGGCGCAGGCACTGCACGGCGAGCCAGCCCTAGGATAACTCTGAGGAACGCGCTGCAGGGATCAGCCTCCGCTGGGCAGGTGCTCAACGATGGTACTCGCCAGCCCGCTCCGGCTGATAGACCACCTCTTCGATACGGACCTGCAGTACACCGCCGCCTGGCTTGGGCCATTCGATCTGATCACCCTGCGACAGGCCGAGTAGCGCGCTGCCGACAGGCGCAAGAATGGATATCCGTTCGCTGGAGCCATCCATATCCTTCGGATAGACCAAGGTCAAATTGAACGCTTCGTTCGAGTTCTCCACCCGGAAGCGAACGGTCGAGTTCATAGTCACGACATTCGGTGGCACAGCCTTGGGCTCGACAATCTCTGCTCGGGCCAGCTCTTCTTCGAGCGCTTTCTTGCCGGGGAAGGCCCCTGCCGGCAACGCGTCGATCAGACGCTCGAGTCGCTCGGCATCCAGCGTCGAAATGACGATTTTCGGTCGACTATCCATGAAATTACGTATCGCACGGGTGAGGATGACCTTTCAGTATACTGGGCCTGTACAGAAAATACCGCCAGCACAGCCTGCCATCGCGCCGCGTGGTCACCGAGTCTTTGCATGACGCCGACAAATGCCCGCAGGACAGCCGGATTTCTGCCGCCTCTGCCCGGACCTGCCGGACGGCGCTGCCGCTGGCTCCTCATCGGCCTTCTGTTGCTGCCCCCCGTAACGGCTGTTGTTGGCAGCATGGCGACGACGGGCGTGCCGGGCAGCCTGGTCTTCAGCGATCCAGCGACCTGGCTGCAACCCCTTGGGTCATTGACCGGCATACTGGCGCTGGCCTGGCTACTGCTTGCACTGATGCTCAGCATTCGTCTGCCAGGGCTGGACCAGCCGCTTGGCGGCATGCTGGGGTTGTGGCGGGTGCACCATTACCTGGGCGCTGCGGCCCTGCTGAGCGCGCTGCTGCACCCGCTGTTTCTGTTGCTGGCGTCCGCACCGCAAGGGCCCGGCGCCACCCTCGCGCTGTTGCAGCCAATGCCGCGTGCCTGGCCGCTATGGACAGGTTGGCTGGCCCTCGGGTTGATGCTGCTGTTTCTGGCGCCGTCCTTTCAGTTTTTCGGCCGCCCGGCTTATCAACGCTGGAAACTGCTGCATCTGCTCGCCGGCCCGGCAGCGCTGATCGCCCTGGCACACGGCATCGCACTCGCCCGATGGCTGTCGCCGCAGCAGGCCATAGTAACCTGGGGCCTGTTGGGAAGCCTGGCCGCGGTGGCCTTTTTCTGGCGCAAGGGACTGTCTCCCCTGTTGGCGCGCCGGCCATTTCAAATCGATCGGGCCGACGTTCTGGCCAACGGCGTCATCGAGCTGACCCTGAGCCCGCTGCGTCGTACGATCGAATTCACTGCCGGCCAGTTCGTCTATCTCACGCCGGACATCCCGGAACTTGAAGCCGGTAATCGTGAAGAGCACCCGTACACCATTTCCAGCGCGCCTGCAGAGCTGCCGACGATAAGAATTGGAATCAAATCGCTCGGCGACGCCAGTTGGGCGCTGCAATCGGTCGCGGCCGGCGAACGGGTTTACCTGGAGGGGCCCTACGGCCGGTTTCTCAGTGATCCGGCACATCGGCCACAGTTATGGATCGGCGGTGGTATCGGGCTGACACCTTTCGTTTCGGCAGCACGCCAACTCAGCCACATCCAAGCCGACTGTGACATCACACTGATCTACTGTGCCAACGACATAACCCGCGCGTACTATCTCAGGGAACTGCAACACATTGCAGAAGCCGTCGACGGGCTGCGGGTCATTCCACACTTTTATCTGGATCAGGGGTACCTTAATGCGGCGTTTCTAAGACAGGCTGCTGCAGACCTGGACAAGCGGGAGGCCTATGTCTGCGGCCCCGTTGCGCTGATCGAGCTTACTGAAGAACTGCTGACCCGTCTCGGCACCCCGCGCGGCGCCATCCACACGGAGGCTTTTGACCTGCTATGAACCAATTCCTGTATACCGCATTCGTGGCCTGCATCGCTGGGATCGTCAGTATCTGGCTCTACGCAGCCCTTATTGTCACGCCGCCACAAGCTGCCGCTGAAGCCGCAGACGAGGCATCGCTGCGAACCATCAGTAAAGCCGAACTGGCCCGGCATGATCACGCCGAAAGTTGCTGGAAGGCGATCGACGGACTGGTCTACGACTTTACGGACTACATCCCTGAACACCCGACCCCGCCGGCCGTCATGCTGCGCTGGTGCGGCAAGGAGGCCTCCGAGGCTTATCACACCAAAGGTTATGGCAGCCCTCACAGTCCGGCGGCGGATGCCATGCTGCCCGACTATCTCATTGGACGACTGGAGACCAACAACTGAATCTCAGCAGCGCCAGCCTGCTAACGACCCGGACGTTTCTGACGCCGCCACAAGGTCTCCTGCCGGGCGTTCAGCATGATCACCACGATCAGGGTCAATGCTCCGGATACGACGCTGCCGCCGAAGGCAATCAACAGCATGCGCGACGCCTGCATGTAGGCCGGCAAAGTCTCGGCGGCAAAGCTCAGCCCGAATCCAAGCCCCACTGAGACCAGCGTCAGCAACCACAAGGCCCACCAGCCTTCCAGCAGGCCTGTCGGCCTGGTTCCGGTCTCGCCGGCATTGGCTTGCGGATCAGACGCCTGAAACAGGTCTACCATCGTCCGATACGGTTGCCACAGGTTTGCCACCGGAATCAGATACCAGAGCACCATGGCGGCCGGTGTATGACGAAAGTCCAGCTCAAGCGCCCGCGCATTGCGCGTCACCAGGAACACCCAACGCAGGTAAGCGGCGCCACAAAACAGCAGCGCCAGGACATAAAGGTTGACCACCATGACCTGACGCGAGTCACTGGCGAGCACTTCTGCTTCAGCAACCTCATCACCAGCGGCGAGGCGCGCCAGGACTTCAAGTTCCAGCCAGGTCGACCACACGCCGAGTACCGCAGCAGCGATGAAGATGCCTAGCGCAGCTTTGAGCAGGCCGCTGGGTTCGCGAAACCCCGGTTCGGTATAGCGCAGGCTCTTGCGTTCCGGCATCAGCACACCTCAGCAGGATCTGTCCACACCCTGCCAGAGTGCGGCAGGACTCGCCACTCTGACCCACGATGCAGTTCCGACACCTGGACCTGGCCGTTCGCGCCGACGTTAAACGGGGCCAATCTCAACCGAGGCGCCATCACAGGTACAGCCGCCCCTCACAGATCACCACCGACTGCCCGCCGACCATTACCGTGCCTTTCGCGGCCTCCGAATCACTCATGCGCATCAGGATCCGGCTTGGCCGACCCATTTTGACGCCCTGCACATTGACGCAGACATCATGGGTGGGAAGGGATGCCATGCCATAGTGCACCAGATAAGCCATGAGCGGGCCGCTGGCGCCGCCAGTTGCCGGATCCTCGGCGACACCAAGCACCGGCGCAAACATGCGGCTGTAGGTCAGAGCATCATCCGACTCAGGCGCCAGGCTGAACAGGTATACCGGGAGTTCTCCCAGCCCGGCCTGCTCACACCAGGCCACCAGTTTCTGACGATCCAGCTCTGCCGCATCGACTACTGAACGGGATTGACAGGGCACATAGAGAAACGGGACACCAGTCGACACCACCTGAACCGGCAATGCCGGCACGTTCAGATCGGCGGCGGACAATCGCAGAGCCGCAGCGAGGCCATCAAGACGTCCCGGGCACGCACCAAACTCAGCAGCCGGCTGCGTCATCCAGGCGGCGCCTAGCTGTGTGTCGTGCCAGTCAAGCGTCACACGCGTCGGGCCGATGCCGAGTTGGAACAGCGTACTGTGTTGATCGGGAGACAGGCGACCGAGATGCGCCAAAGCGTAGGCCGTACCTATGGTCGGATGACCCGCCATGGGCAGCTCCTGCGTCGGCGTAAAGATACGGACCATAAATTCGGACTGACCGTCATCAGGCGGCATTACGAATGTGGTTTCCGACAGGGAAAACTCGTTAGCCAACTTCTGCATCAGGGCCGCGCTGAGCCCTGTGGCATCTGGCACCACGGCCAACTGGTTGCCGCTGAGCGGCCGGTCGGTAAAGACATCCAGGGTCAGGCAGTCAATGGTTGGCATCGGTGTGCTCCCGGTGTGGCTGGCCGGCGAGGGTGGGCTTCCGGTATTCTGCCGCTAATCCCGATATTAGACACTTGGTTTAAGGAGTAACCCGATGAGCGAGACGCCATTGTGGTTCGAGCAGGGCATTGCCGAACCCGGAGAGCACGGCACCGTTGAGGTGGCCGGTGTAACCATCCACTTCGAGACTTGGGGCGAACGCTCCAGGCCAGGCATCATCCTGATTCATGGGTCCAACGCGCATCGCCACTGGTGGCGCTTTGTGGCGCCTTTCCTGGCCGACCAGTTCCGCGTCGCAGCACTGGACCTGTCTGGAAACGGGGACTCCGGCCACCGGGAACGCTACGACGGCGAGACCTTTGCCGCCGAAGTCTGGGCGGTCTGCCAGGAAGCCCTGGGGCCACGCCCGTTCGTGATCGGTCACAGCTTCGGCGGCTTTGTTGCACTGGAGACCGCCCATCGTTACGGCGCTGACATGGGTGGTGTGATTTTCAACGACTTCACTGTGCGCTCTCCCAAGGAATACGTCGAATGGGGCATGCGCGCCAAACGCGAAGGCCGCACCAAGCCACGGCAACTGCGCGTTTATCCAGAGTTCGACACGGCACTGGGCCGGTTTCGCCTGATGCCGGAGCAGCCTGTTCGCTATCCGGAGGTCATTCGCTGGCTCGGACAGCACTCACTGAAGGAAGTCGACGGTGGCTGGACCTGGAAGTTTGATCCCGGCTTGTTCGATCACATCGAGATGGGGCGGCAACAGTTCGAGAAGTTTGCCGGACTGCAATGCCGGTCCGCCGTGGTGCTCGGCGAACACAGTGCTGATGGCGGCGCCCAGAGTGCGCCGTTCATGCGCGAGGTGACACGTGACCTGATGCCTATCTTCTCTGTGCCAAATACGCACCACCACATGATGTTTGAAGACCCGATCGCACTGACTATGGCCTTCAAGGGGCTGGTACTGAGTTGGCTCGCCCAGGACGGGCAGCAAGATCTCAAGACCGCCCTGGCTGAAGCCGCCAAAGCGCACGAGCACTAACAGGCCGCTGAAAAACGGCCTGTTAGCGTCCCGCCTGCTGTTAGTGTTGCACCTGGATGGCGCAGCGCGGGCTGCAAGAGACCCCCCGGAGGCCGGGCGACCTCTGCTCAGCGTGTGCCGACGAGGCGCTCGCTGAGCTCCCACAGCTTGCGCTGCGCTTCTTCGTCGTACGCCTGATCATGAGCCCGCGCCTGCTCCTGGCGGTTGAAGTAGGCGCCATTCTCGATCTCTTTACTGGTGATCAGGTTCATGATGGCGTTGACGCCGACCTCAAGGTCGTCCTGCGGCTCAATGCCCGCGCCCAGCACCATGCGGGTGGGCATGAAAGTGCCCGGATGCAGGCTGACAGTCGTCACGCCGGTGCCTTCAATGCGTCGGGCCAGTGCGTTGCTGTAGGTGATCTGAGCCAGCTTGCTCTGCCCATAGGCGCGGCCTGAGGTGTAATTGTTCTCCATGTTCGGATCATCGAAGTCAAGCGGTGCCTGGGCGCCAGATGCCGTGTGGATAATGCGGGCCGGCGCACTGGCTTGCAGCATGGGCAGCAGTTCGTGCGTCAGCAGGAAATGCGACAGATAGTTCACCTGCAGCAGCAGCTCATTGCCATCGTCGGTGATCTGCGCTTCTTCTGTGCCACGCGCCGACAGGCCCGCGTTGTTAAGCAGCAGATCCAGCCGGTCGTAGTCCTCCTTGATGCGATTGGCCAGCGCCTGAACATTGGCCATCAGCGCGAAATCAGCGGGGTAGAAACGGGCGCTGCCACCCGCCTCCTCGATCTCCTCGACCAACAACTCACCGCGCTCGATGTTGCGGCCATGGACGATCACGTGCACGCCATGAGCAGCAAGCTGGCGGGCCACCTCCTTGCCCAGGCCCGAGGTGGAACCGGTCACCAGCGCCACCATCTGGCCCTCTTCCGGCGCCATCGGCAGGCGCTCGCCATGATTTCCGGCCTGAACAGAGGCCGGCAGAGCCAGTGCCAGTGCTAGCAGCACTGCAGCGCTTGCGGCGGCCAGCGTACTGCTGCGAGCGCCCATCGTACGTTCCATAAAACTGATCCATTGGTGTGCCAACATAGCGGTCCTCCCCTGGACAGGTTGCTTGGCGGTAACCACTGATCCTCTCGCTAATTTTGACCAAGAGCAAGGCCGCGGTATCCGCCCGGTCCAGAGTACCCTAGCGACCCCACAGCAGGGCGGCCTTCAAATCCGCGTCCGGCAGCTTTTGACCGACCATATTGGTGTGCCGGCTGCGGATCTCTATCGGTGGCCGAACCTCCGTCAGAGGCTCGATACGACGCTGCTCGGCCTTGGCGACCACCCAGTCATGGCTGCGCGTTGTCAGCAGCACCGAGATGGCTGCATTGAGCGTGCGCCGGGAAATGCGCTTCCAGCGCCCTTCCACCAGCGACGGATGAAACGCACCGGCAACCGGAATCAGCGTGGTGGGCAGCTGCGGGTGGCCAAGGATTCCACGGTTGATGTCACTGGCACGGTCCATGGCCCGAAGTCCCTCCAGGCGTTCCAGCGCCCTGGACGAATGCTGTGCAATGGCGCTCAGGATGCGCAGCGCCGGACCTGGCGGCGTCAGGTAGCGCATGGCCGTCAGCAGCCAGTTCAGACTTCGCAGTGCGGCGAAGTAGCCGACGTGGTTGGCACCGGCCACGGTGACGCCGTGCTCGATTCGTGCGGCCTCGCTACTGATGGCCATCTGCTTGAGCAACAGGGCGCCTCGCGAGAAGCCGATCGCGCGAACCGGCTTGTGCAAGGTGCGCCCGGCCAGAATTTCATCAAAGCGGCTGACATTCTCGGCCGGCGGCACGAAGATGGTGTCGTGATCCAGTGCCAGGATCTGATCAAAGTGGCCACCCGCCATCAGCCTGGACAGGAAGCTGTCGGGCCTGTTGTACAGATCACCGAAAGTACCTTCGGTCGACGAGAAGGTGCCGTGCAGCAACAGCAGTGTTCGCGCCCCTGGCTCAATGCGGTCACTCTCAACATCCTCGAAACGTGATGCCTCCGGCCGATATCGCAATAGATTGTGACGCGACAGGCCAAGGCGGGCCGCTGCCCGCTGAATCACGTCATGACTCGATGAGTTGCGTCTTTTGAAGACCAGCACCTTGAGCACCATTTTACAATCCGGTGCCGGCACAGCTCGCAGCTTATTTCCCTCATCGGTCAACTCAAACTCTGCCTCGGGATAAATTGGAATCCGGTAGTTCAGCCGGTCACGGCTGCTGCAATCGTTGTCGTCGTCGGTAGCCTCAGGAAGCAGGTACTCGGCATCAGTGTCATTGGCATTTTGCAGTTTGCGCTTGCCGCTGCCACTACCACGCGGCATTCGCTGCAGAAACACCAGCGCACCTTCATCGCTTCTAACAAATACCGTCAGGCGCGCATGCGGCAGCGCATCCAGCGTAAATGTCGATAACGGTTGGTTGAGCTGCACATCTTCGAAGCTGATATAACGCTCGATAACGGCAGATTCCGGATCGCGGTTCAGAAATGCTTCCCGGGCTTCGCGAACGTTGGCGATTTCATCAATCGTCGCCTGCCCGGCATACTCCGGCACAGATCTCTGACTGCCCCGCGTGGAACACAGTAGCCGGCCACGGAACGGCAACTCCCGGGCGTCCCAGGGACCAAGCGTTGCCCAGATATGATTGCCACGGGTTTTGCTGCGCCGTTGAATGAAGGCGACGTCGGCACGCGTAAAGCGGCGCCGCGGCGCCAGCCCAAGTGGCACGAAGCGCGCGCCATCCCGATCCGATCGCAGGTAACTTGCCTCGTCGCCAAGCACAATTTCCATGCCGCTTCCCTCCGACTGTTCTGTTTTTGAATTCGAGAGTGGATGGCGGCAGTAGACTTCGATCAGACATCTGTTGCAACGGACAGGTCCAAGCTTGTACTCAGTCCAGATGGCGCCGCGTCAAACACATGGCCAACAGCGATTCGAAGGCCGAGCGCAGTGTGTCGATGAACGCCTGTGCATCATCCTGAGGATAGTAGGTTTCCCCAATCACCACATCGCAATTGAACGGCACGATCAACGCATCGCCCTTGGGCATGGCACGGCCAAGGCCATGCATCACCACTGCCGTTACCCCGATCCCCGCGCCGGATTTGGCCAGGTAGTAAATGCCGCGTTTAAGCGGCTGCAGCCGCTCCGGATCGCCCCGGCTTCCTTCCGGGAACAGGAGCAGAATCTGACCTTCAGACAACGCCTGCTCACATTCGGCAAAGAGCGCATCACGTGCTGTCTGCCCCGCGCGATCAAGTGGAATAATGCCGATGACCTTCAGCGCAAACCAGGCCAGAAATCGATTGCGCATAAAGTAATCGGCCGCCGCCACCGGCCGCACCATTGGCAGGTCGCGCAGCGGATATAGCGCCATCAACACCAATGTGTCGAGGTGGCTGTTGTGGTTGGCGGCTATGATGGCCGGACCGCACAGGGGCAGTCGCTCGCGATGCCAGATATTCAAGCCCAGGCCGATAAACACCACCGGCTTTACGATCAGCAGAAAGAAGGCCTGTTTCAGAATCCGGTCAAACATGGCGCCGACCCATCTCAATACTTCAGGTAGTAGATGAAGTGGAAAAACAGCGGCGCCGTGTAGATCAGGCTATCGACACGATCCAGGATGCCACCGTGCCCGGGGATCATGGTGCCGGTGTCCTTGATGCCCAGATCGCGTTTGACCGCCGACACCATCAGGTCTCCGACAAAACCTGCGCCACCAATCAACACGCCCGCCACCAGTCCTTCGACCACAGTCAGCGGTGTCAGCCAGGGGCCAAGCACTGCCGCCAGCGCCATGGTGGTCAGCAGGCCGCCGACAAATCCTGCCCAGGTTTTGTTCGGACTGACGCTCGGCACGATCTTGCGGCGCCCGAGTGCTTTGCCCCAGACGTACTGCATCACGTCATTGAATTGCGTCAGGAAGAGCAGGTACAGCACCAGCCCAACCGGCCCGCCAGCCGGGTTCACCTCCGCCGGCAGAATCAGCAGATAGGCAATGTGACTGAGTGCGAATACGGTGGTCATCACCGCCCAGTGATAAGACGTCGCCGACTGTATAAAACCCTTGGTCTCGCCGAGCAGAATCAGCGCGAATGGAATGAACAGGAACAGATATACCGGAATGAAGATGATGAACACGCCATACCATTCAATCGAGATCCAGTAGTAATGCACCGGAATCATCAGATACAGCGCCAGGATCACGCGCCGGTCGAGCTGCCTGACCGGCAGTATCGACAGGAACTCGCGCAGCGCGAAGAAACTCAGCAACGCAAAAAACACCAGCGATGCAGTACGACCGGCGAGCAAGGCGAAAAAGATCACCGCGATCATGACCCACCAGGACGTCAGCCGTTGCGTCAGCTCGCGCGCCTCCGGCGGCGCCATACGTCGGCCTGCCAGCGTAGACGCGACACTGGCGATCACCAGCAGGGAGATCACCGCCAGCATTGCAATCTGCGTGTTGACCGGCAGCGGCAGGAACAGCAAGCGTGAAAAGTCCAAGGATCAGAGTCCTTCAACGCCGTTGAGCTGCCGATACATGCTCAGCAGTCGCCTGCCGGCAGTCCATGCAATGCCGACAACCAACAGCCAGAGAGCAACGTAGAGCACGAACCCTGTGCTGCCCCAGTGCAACTCGATAAACGAGACCACACAGGCGCCGGTCAGCAGCGCCATCCGGTGCGGCTTGGCCATCGGGCCGCGATAGTCCGCAGGCAGCTGCAACGACACCCCGAGAAGGCGGATATAGGCCGTGCCCACCGCCAGAACAGCCGCCAGCCAGCCCAGCCAGACGGAAGACGCAAAAGCGGGCAAGGCATAGCCGGCAGCAACCAGCAAGAGCACATCGCAGATTCTGTCGGGCACTTCATTGAACAATTCCCCGGCGGGTGTGCGCTTGCCGCCCTCGACCGCCACCATGCCATCGAGCAGATTGCACAGCAGCCGACCCTGAATCATGAGCGCTGCCAGCAGCAGCACAAACCATCGCGACCCACCGTCCAGGTAACCACTCACGACCAGAAACAGCGCGCCGGCCAATGCAAAGCCCATGCTGGCCAGCGAGATCTGGTCCGGGGAGATGCCCCGGTCACCCAGCTGTTGGGCAACGCCCCCGGCAAGCGGCCAGCGCCGCGTCTTCAACGGTCTGCGAAAAGGTTCTGTATTGCTCATGAGCCTTTACTCCAGTGAGTTGGCTAAAACTTAGCTGGGCCGCTGTCTGCAAAGACTTACAAAGCGGGTCGGCGGTCACGCTCCGGTCCTTCAAGCGGAGTTTTTGGCCCGGTCAAACTTCCCGATTGGACTTTCGCCATGCGACCTTTTTATAGTCCGTCTCAGGCCCGTACTAACGGCGCCGTCACAAACAGAATAAATCCAGGGGAAATCACCATGCACGTTGTAATCGCACGATGGTGCGCCATTGGCGCACTGGCAGGCATTCTTGTGGGCTGCGGCAGCTCGAGCAGCAGCGCCGATGAAAGCACTTTGGACTTCGGACCCGTGGCAGCACTGGTCGACGATTTTGTTGCCGACAGCGAAAACGTCGACGGCGTTGGCCTGATCATCGTCCATCGCGACGACGGCGTGTTGCATGAAGAGGCCTTCGGCACCAACACCATCGACACCACGCCCGTAATCGCCTCAGTCAGCAAGGTGGCAGCGGCCGGAATATTGATGACGCTGGATGATCGGGGCGACATCGACTTTGATATCGATGAGCCCATCGAAACTTATCTGGACTGGGGTGACCGCTATCCTGGTGTCACCACTGAGCACCTGCTCTCGAACGTGTCAGGCCTGCCAGGTCTTTTCTCGCACGGCCTGCCGTATGAGCCACACATCTGCATGTTCATACCCGATGGTGACCTGATCGACTGCGCGCAGACCATCTATGACGACACCAACCTGGAAGACGTGGTGGCACCCGACACCGCCTACCGTTATGGGGGTGGGCAGTGGCAACTGGCCGGCGGGATCGCCGAGATCGTCAGCGGCTGGACCTGGTGGCAGATGGTAGACGAGCTGCTGGCTCAGCCCTGCGACCTGGCGGTGTTTGAGTTCGGCAACCCATACGGCATTGCCTTTGATACAGAGGGTGGACATGCGCCCTATGACGGCACGCCCGAGTCCCTCATCGGTCAGGACAATCCGAACATTGAAGGCGGCGCCATCTCGAACATCGCCGATTACGGCAAGATTCTGATGATGCATTTGAATGATGGCATGTGCGGTGACAATGAAGTGATGTCCGCAGAAGCCGTCGCGACCATGCGCATCGACCGCAGCGGCAATGCCGGCA
>SKXG01000372.1 GCA_007128525.1 Pseudomonadales bacterium
AACCATTAGCCCGCCAAATTCAAGCTACCAGGTTCTGTGATCAGGACGCTTCCGCCATCCAACCTGGAAACGGATCCGGCAAGTGTTGCCAGGCGTCCGGCCCCCGCTGCATTTCCTCAGCTGTCAGCAGACAGGCATCCAATGCCGCGCTGGCCGTATCCCATGCCAGATTCTGGCCGATAAACACCAGTTCCTGTCGACGGTCGCCCCAGGGCTGCTCCCAGATCTGTTCGATGTGCCGGAGATACTCCGGATCATCCGGCCAATGCTCGCGTGGCACGCCAGCCCAGAACAGGCCAGCCAGCCCCTGATGCATGATGCCGCCGGCCTGTGACCATTCCCCAGCCAGGTCCATGCGCGTCGCCAGCCAGAAGTAGCCCTTGGATCGCAACAGGTTGCCATAGGACCAGCCGGCCGCCAGGAAGTCGTAAAGCCGCTGCGGGTGAAACGGCCGACGGGCACGATAGACATGGCTGGTGATGCCGTACTCTTCGGTCTCCGGTGTGTGCTGGCCACGCAGCTCCTTCAACCAGCCCGGTGCCTGGGCTGCTTTTACAAAATCAAAGAGCCCAGTATCGAATATGGCATCAAGCGGTACCTGCCCATGCTGCACCTCCACGATACGGGCCTGTGGATTGAGGTGCTTCAGCGCGGCGCGCAATGCCGAGCGGGCCTGATCTGAAATCAGATCAATCTTGTTGATAACCAGCACATCACAGAACTCAATCTGCTCCATGAGCAGGTCGGCAACATTGCGCTCATCATCGTCACCCAACACTTCTCCACGCTCGCGCAGACTGGGCGCTTCGTGCAGGTCGCGCGGAAAACCCGCAGCATCCACCACAGTGACCATGGTATCCAGCCGGGCCAGATCCGACAGACTCCGGTCCTGCTCATCACGGAAGGTGAAGGTCTCGGCAACGGGCATAGGTTCGGAAATGCCGGTTGATTCAATCAGCAGATAATCGAACTGGTGGCTCTCGGCCAGGCGCGCAACCTCGACCAGCAGGTCTTCCCGCAAAGTGCAGCAGATGCAGCCATTACTCATTTCCACCAGGCGTTCATCAACGTGATTTAAGCTCACGCCATTACGTACCTGCGCCACATCAATGTTGACCTCACTCATGTCGTTGACGATGACAGCAACGCGCCGACCCTCGCGATTGCGCAGAACGTGGTTCAACAACGTGGTCTTGCCGGCACCGAGGAAGCCGGACAGTACAGTAACGGGGAGTTGAGACATGAGACCTCCTGGGTCTGAACACCGATGAACGAAATGTTATGTTATAACATTCGTCAAGCGACGCGAAGCCCGCTAAGATAGCCGCTATCGTTGGACTGGAGATTGAGGATGCGATCAGTGTCAGAACATGCATTCCAGAAAGCCCTGCTGGCCTCTGTACTGCTTGCCCCTGCTCTGCTGGCACTGAGCCCGCTGGCATCCGGCGGGGCTGGCCATGCGCACGAGCACGGCGTTGCAGAGCTGAACCTGACGCACAGCGACCGCCAAGTGCACATTGAGCTGATCACGCCAACCTACAATCTGATCGGGTTCGAGCACGAACCCCGCACCGAGGCGCAGCGCCAGGCAGCGAAGTCCATGCTGCTGACCCTGCAGGATTCGGTGTTGTTCGTGTTCGACAGAGGGGCGCGCTGCGAGCTGGGCGGCCTGCACCTGGAGACGGCGTTTACCGAAGCGGTCGATCCTGAAGCCTACGCGCAGGAAGGCGACGGTCACCATCACGGCCATGACCACAGCCAGGGGCATGCCCATGGCCACGACCATGGGCATCACCACCACCACCACGACCACGACCACCATCAGCATGACAGTGACCACGGCCACGAGTCAGGTCCCGGCTTTCAGGATCTGATTGCAACGCTCGACTTTCATTGTGAGGGCAGTCCACAGAGCCTGCAGACGGCCCTATTCGACCTGTTTCCGGCGATCAAGCGCATCCGGGTTCAGGCCATTACGCCTGCCGGTCAGCAGGGCGCCACAATGACGCCAGAGCGGAACCAGCTTGACCTGCGCTGAACGGGTGGGTCAGTCCCACTCGTAGATTTCGACCTTGTCGGCCACCATGGTGTAGCTGGCTTCTGCCAGCTCCGAGGACTTTGCCTGTGTCCGCAGGCGGCCGGTCATCCAGAATGCATTCCACTCCGGCTCTTCCAGTGCCTGCGGCTCGGCAAGGCGCACATGCACGATCTGGTTTGATGGCGGCGGCGGCACATGAATGCAGGCACCGAGATAAGGCACCAGCAACAACTCGACAATTTTCTGACCTTCCAGTTTCAGTGGCACGATAAAGCCGGGCAGACGAACATACTGGTTGTCCAGGCCTTCAACCACGGGGGCATCCGGCGCCAGCTGCTCCATAAGATCCATGTCGAAGTAATCATGCTCGATAAAGTCCGGCATCGGCGGCAGCCAGTCTTCCGGCATCATGTCATCCCAGGTGATTTCCAGCGGCGCTTCGGCCCAGGCCGGTGCCACTACAATCAGGATGGCCGATAGAACGATCGCCAGTCGACGCATAAAGAACCTCCTAAAGCCGGATAGACAAGCCATCGGCCAATGAATTCCGCACCGCTCGCCAAGCCGGAATCAAACCAACCAGAAATGCACCAGTCACCACGGCACCGAGCAGCAGCCACTCGTGGGGCGTCGGCAACCCGACAGCCAGATAGATGCCATAGCGCGCCTCCACCCAGCCCTGCCCCATAAACAGCGCCGCATAGGTCAGCAGCGTACCAAGCAGCGCACCAGCAAGACCAAGCAAGGTGCTCTCAGTCACCATCAGGCTGAAGATGTGCCGCGGCCGGGCACCGACCGAACGCAGCACCGCCATCTCCCGGCGCCGCTCGTTCAGGGTCGACATGATGCCGATCAGCATGCCGGTCAACCCCGTCAGCACCACCATGGCGGCAACCACCAGCAGGGCCCGCTCGGCAATCCCCAGCAGCCCCCACAGCTCCTGCAGCGCAACACCCGGCAAAATGGCCATCAAGGGCTCATCGCGAAAGTTGTTCACTGCTCGCTGCATCCGAAAGGTAAATGCCGGCTGTTCCATGCCCAGCAGGAACGCGGTAATGGCGTCCGGCTGCAGCTCAGCCCGATCCACCTCTTCTGGTTCCGGCAATGCCGCCCGAGCACGGGTGCCGGACTCCCACCCGATGTGGATGGCTTCGATGCCTTCCAGGCTGACATGGACCGTGTGATCCACCGGGGTGCCGGTGTGTGCCAGGATGCCGACCACGGTAAATGGCATGTTGTCATGCTGCGCAAAGCTGCCACCACCCAAACCGTGCGCAATGACAATTTCCTGCCCCAGCTCGTAGCCCAGCGCTTCCGCCACGCGGGCGCCTAGCACCGCATCAAAGACGCCATCGAACGGACGGCCTTCGGCGAAGTCGAGCTCACGGTCGCGGCCGTAGCGGAAGTGTTCGAAGTAGCCAGGGGTGGTGCCCAACACTCGATAACCGCGATGCGAATCACCCAGGCTAAAAGGAATAGACCAGGCCACGTGCGGATGATTGGAAATCCGCTCATAGCTCGACCAGGTAATGTTGTTGGTCGCGTTGCCAATCCGGAACACGGAATAGAGCAGCAACTGCACCTGACCGGTGCGAGCACCGACGATCAGGTCGGTACCGGCAACGGTGTTCATGAAGCTGTTGCGTGTTTCGGTGCGGACCTTCTCAACGCCGAGCAGCAATGCCACAGCCAGCCCGATCGCGCAGACACTGAGCAGCAGGCTGCCACGTCGGTTCCACAGACTGGCCAGAGCCAGACGGATCAGCATGCGGCCGGCTCCGCCGCCAGGGCCTTGTTCAGCTCGCGCATGTCCAGCGTGCGGTCAAAATGCGAGGCCAGTGCCGGATCGTGGCTGACGAACAACAGTGTGGCGCCAGACCGATCACACGCCTCAAGCAGCAGGTCAATAAAACGGTCCTTGGTGTCTGCGTCCATGGCCGACGTGGGCTCATCGGCAATGACCAGCTCCGGCGCCCCGATCAGCGCCCTGGCAGCCGCCACGCGCTGCTGCTGACCGATGCTGAGCTCGGTGACATCACGCCGCGTCAGCAATTCTGGTTCCAGACCCAACCGTTCAAGCATCGACGTGGCCTGACCAACCAGGTCACCCTTGGCTTCGGCACGATCACGCCGCGCCTTGGAAAACCGGCACGGCAATAACACGTTATCCAGCACGGAAAGATACGGCACCAGGTTGAAGAGCTGAAAAATAAAGCCGATGTGGCTGCCACGAAAGCTGTCACGGCCAGACCGCCCCATA
>SKXG01000134.1 GCA_007128525.1 Pseudomonadales bacterium
AATCGACAGACACAGATACAGATTCCGACACAGATCCTGACTCAGATCCGAACAGCGGGCGACCGCAGGACGAGCCTGTGCTGGCAGAGACTTTCCTGATCCGGGCCGTGCCACCGGCGTCAGGCGGTCCGGCAGATGCCACACTGCGCGCGCTGGCCTGGGCCGGCTCGGCGGCGGACACGGAACGGCTGACAGTGGCGGACGGCCGCTGCATCAGCGGACCGGGTGCGGAGGAGGCCGGCGAATCTGTTACGCCGCCGGCAGGCCTGGAGAATCCGGGCTATTGGCGGGAAGCGCACAGTGCAACAGCGGACGAGTGGCTGCTGTTGCAGGTTCGAGATGTAGACGCCGCGGCCACAGAGGCAACACCAGCTCATATTGATGCGCGTGTTGAAGCCGATGGCTCGGCGCTCTGGTTGCGTCTGGCCGAAACCGAAGCCGGCAGTGGCCTGTTCAGCGGGCTGCTGCGACTGGGCGCGGATGATCAGGGCTGCGCACTGGCGGTTGCGGCTGCAGATGCGATCAGTGTGCGCTACGAACCTGCTGCCGGTGCAATGCTGCAGGCCGATGTTCAGATCAACCCCACGAGCCGAATCTTTGACAGCGGCAGCGGCCAGCTGCTCGACGGTGTGCGGGTGCGCATTGTGGAGGCGGCCTCTGGTGATCCGGCCACCGTATATGCAGACGACGGCGAGACTTTATTTCCGGCAGAACTCGTTACCGGAGAGACGGCCACCGATGCCGCCGGGCGCAGCTATGACTTTGGCCCCGGCGGCTACCGGTTTCCTCTGCTGCCGCCAGGGGAATATCGCATCGAAGTGGATCCGCCGAACCGCTTTGCGTTTCCATCCGCGCAGTCAGCGTCGGCATTGCAGCAACTGCCTGGCGCACCCTTTGCGCTGAGCGCGGCCTCCCGCGGTGAATCCTTCCGCATCTATGAAGGTCTGGGTTCGTCGGCGCAGCGGCGACTGCAGCATACGGACCTGCCGCTCGACCTGCAGCCGATCGAACGCACGAATGCCGAGCTGACGCTGCTGGTGCTGGCGGGTGATGGCGTCAGTGATGGCGTCGTGGACCTGCCGGTACCGGATACCGCACTGCAGTGCACGTCTGGCAACGGAACGGTGCCGATGTCGGTGACCTCAGTGGCAGCGGCGGAACCGGGCGATGAGCTGATCATTCAGGTGCTCGACCCGGATCGCGATCAGGATCCCTTTGCCCCGGATACGCTGACGGCTGAGGTCAGCTTCAATGGACAGACCGTGTCGGTTCAGCTGATCGAAACCGGTGACTCGACCGGCCTGTTTACCGGCCGGCTGCCAACGAGCAACGGTGACAACGACGATCTGCAGCCCTGTGGCGCCACGCTGTCGCCGGGCGCCGAACTGCTGGTGCGCTATCAGGATCCGGATGATCCCTCGGATCTGGTGGAGCAGCGGCTGCGCTTTGGCAGCGCGCATGACAGCGGTCTGTTTCTGAGCAAGCAGGCGGACCGTGAAGCCGTTGCCGTAGGCGACTTCGTTCAGTACCGGTTGCTGCTCCAGTACAACGGCAGCAGTGCATCGCTGCAGGACTTGCGGATCGAAGACAGGTTGCCGCGGGGTTTTCGTTTCGTGCCGGGCAGTCTGCGCGTTGACGGTCAGGCTGCGGCGCCTGAGCTGGCCCGCGGCCGGGATTTGAGTATTGCACTGCCCGACCTGCCAAGTGCCGGGCAGATGGAGATACGTTATGTGGCTGAGGCGGGATCCGGTGTGCAACCGGGCCGGGCCGTCAATCGTGCACAGGCCTTTGCGTTGACGCCGTCCGGTGCTGTGCAGAGTCATGAGGCCCGCGCCGAGATTACAGTGCGAGAGGATCTGTTTCGCAGCAGTGCAACACTGGTTGGTAGCGTTCGTGAAGGGCGCTGTAATGAGCCGGGCACGCCGGTCGCCGGTGTCCGGCTGCTATTGCAGGACGGACGCTACACGCTGACCGATGACACCGGCCGCTATCACTTCGCCGGATTGCGTCAGGGCCGGCATGTGGTGCAGGTCGACCTCGCTTCTGTGCCGGATCATCTGGAAGTGGTGGATTGTCATGACCGCAGCCGTCGTGCCGGTCGTCCCTGGTCGGAGTTGCTGGATCTGCCCGGTGGCAGCCTGTGGCGCACCGACTTCAGGCTGCAGCAACGCGCGCCGCTGACAGGGCGGCTCGGTGCTCGCATGCAAAGCCACGGTGATGCGCAGCGCATGCAACATCGCATCAAGACCGAGGCCGAAGATCTGAACATTGACGTGCTCAGCGCGCTGGTGATGCTGCCGCCGGGACTGAACTATGTGCCGGGTTCGGCGCGCCTGGACGGAGAGCCGGTCGCCGATCCGGCACAGCCGGATGAGCGCGCGCTGAATTTTTCGCTGCCAACGGTATTCAGCGAGCAGGTGCTGAGTTTTGAAACCACCACGGACAAGGCCAAGGTCAGCGCCGGGGAAACGCTCAATCTGCGTGCCATGCTGAACCTGGCCACCGATCAGGGGCGGGCGCGAACGCCGGTGCTGGAAAACACCTGGCGGCTGCCGCTGGCAGATAACGTCGAGACCGTTGTGCCAATACCGGGCTTTGCCGAGGCCGATGCCGTGCTGGATGCGTCGGCACAGGCGGCCGTGCTGAGCATGCTGGCAGCGCTGAGCGCCGAAGCCCAGGCGGCACAGTCGGCATGGTGGTTTGATGTCATCGGTCACAGCGACAGCCGGCCGCTGAGCCCGCAGTCCAGGGCCCTGTACGGCGACAACTATGGCCTGTCGCTGGCCCGTGCCGAAGCCATCGCAGATCTGGTACACGAGCAGATGACGGTGCCGACAGACCGCGTATACGTGGCCGGCCGCGGCCCGGATGAACCCGTTGCCGACAATGCCACAGACGCTGGCCGCTGGCTGAACCGGCGGGTTGAACTGATCGTCGTCAATGCCGACATTGATAGCGCATCGGAGCGGCACGCCGATGCTGCTGCCACATTCGAAGCCGACAGCGGTGCCGAGGTCATTGAGCTGGAACAGCCGGTTCAGCCTGCAGCGCAAAGGGCCAATGCGATACCGGATCTGCCCGACCAGCGTACGCCAGACTTTGATCGTTCCTGGCTGGCCGGACAGACGCCCGGTAACGATATAGTCTGGCCCGCACAGGAACACAACCCGCGCATTCCCATCACGTCCGTGGCCGTGAAGCACAGCAGGGCGCTGCGCGCCAGGGTCAGCCTGAATGGTTCGCCGGTCAGTGGCCTGCATTACGAGGGCACGGATTCAGATGTCAGCAACGGACTTGCGGTATCACGCTGGCGCAACCTGCCACTGCAACATGGTGCCAACGAGATAAATGTGGTGCTGCTGGATCGCGACGGACAGGTGGTGGAGCGACTGCGTCGCGATGTTCACTTTGCCGGTGCGCCGGTCCGGGCCGAGTTGCTGCCCGAGAAATCCCGCCTGACGGCAGATGGTGTGCGGCCACCAATGGTTGCCGTGCAGCTGTTCGACCGCGACGGAAAGCCTGCCCGCCCCGGCATGCTGGGACGCGTCCGGGTCAGCAGTCCGTATCGGCTGCTGCGTGATGATCCCGGCGGCGTCAGCCGGCCGGTGAGCGGTGTGGACGGCGACAGCTATCTGGTGCGGGGTGACGGCATTGCCTACATCGAACTCGAGCCGACAGCGCAAAGCGGTGAACTGCGACTGGACTTCGAGTTTGACCGTCATCGTCGGCAGACCCTGCGTGCGCGCCTGCTGCCTGAAATGCGCGACTGGGTGCTGGTGGGTTTCGCGGAAGGCACCCTGCGCTATGAACAGCTGTCGGCGAATCGCGCGGCACTGGACGACGATGACCGTGATGCCGGTTGGCTGACCGATGGCCAGGTCGCATTTTTTGCCGAAGGCCAGATTCGTGGCGAATGGCTGCTGACCCTGGCCTACGACAGCGACAAGCCGCGAGAGGCACAGCTTGGTGCGCAAATTGATCCAAACCGTTTCTATACGCTCTACGGCGATGCCAGCCGCGATGGCTATGCCGCAGAGAGCCAGCGCAAGCTGTACGTCAAGTTGGAGTCGCACAGTTTCATGGCGCTGTTCGGCGACTTTGATACGGGCCTGGAGCAGGCCCGGCTGACGCGCTATCAGCGGCGCTTCAACGGCATGAAAGTGCATCACCTGCAGGATGCCTGGCAGTTTCAGGGCTTTGCTGCCGAAACCGATCAGGGTTTTGTGCGTGATGAAATTGACGGCGACGGCACTTCGGGTGTCTACCGGCTGTCACGGTCACAGTTG
>SKXG01000356.1 GCA_007128525.1 Pseudomonadales bacterium
GATGCCAGTCTCGGCTTCGAACTGCGCCAGCACCTCGGAAGTGATGTAGTCGTTCCAGTTGTACACGTGCACCACGTCGGTGCTTCGCCCACAACCGGCGAGCGCGAGCCCAAAGCACAGCATTAGCAACAGAGTCGATCCTGGCATCCGCACTGTCTGGGCATCTCCTGTAGCCGGCAATGCCGCAGAGTTATATCAAAGCCCACGCTTGCATGCGAGATGAATGCCATCGCCGACACCGAGCAGGTAATTGTCCACCCGCTCGTCATCAGCGAGCTTGCGGTTGATCGCTCGTATCGCCTGCGTATCCGCATCCTGCACGTTCGCGTCAATCACATCGCCGCGCCAGAGACAGTTATCAAGCAATATCAAACCACCAGGGCGGAGCAGTTGCAGGCATTGCTCGTAGTAGGTGTCGTAACCGGTCTTGTCGGCATCGATAAAGGCGAAATCGTAGGACTCACGCTCACCGGCATCGATCCGCGCAGCCAGCGTCTGGTCCGCCGGCGCCAGTTGCAGGTCAACGCGCGCCGCAACCCCGGCTTCCTGCCAGTAGCGCCGCGCAACCGATGTGTATTCGTCGCTGATGTCACAGGCCAGCAGGTAGCCGTCTTCAGGCAGTGCCAGCGCTGTGGTCAGGCTGCTGTAACCGGTAAAGACCCCCACCTCGATGCAACGCCTGGCACCACTGCTGCGGATCAGCAGGGCCATCAATCTGGCCTGTTCGTGCGAGATCTGCATGCCGGCATTGGGCAGGCGGCTGGTTTCTTCGCGCAGCCGGGCAAAGAGCGCTGACTCCGGCGGCAGATGATCGACGATGTAATCGTGCATGGGCTGATCAACAGCAATCCATCGCGACATATCCACTTCCTCCTGTTTTACGGTCGGAGACGGTGACAGCCACCGCGCTGCTCAGCGCTGATGTTCCCGCGGATAGAATACCGGACCAAAGGCCGCCCGCTCCGGCGCCCCGAAGTCGTCGACCACACGCGGCTCGGCATCGAACAGCATGGTCGCGCGACGCGACTGATCGTAGGCCGGCCAGTCCGGCACAGCTTCAGACTGCGGCTTGCCGCTGTGCGCGAAGGCGGCCCAGGCGCTGCGCATACACTCAGCCAGTTTGTCGGCATCGGGTCCGCTGCCGACGAAGCGCTTCGAGCCATCGATGTTGTCGAAAACAAACGGAATCTCCAGCGCATGCGGCGTACGCAGTGAGCCGCGGGCGGCCGGTGTGCGGTAGGTCAGCGTGTACAGCCAGACCGGTGCCGCCTGCTGCGCGGCTTTGCGTTCAGCCAGCCTTAGCGAGTCGATCGGATAGCGACTGTTGCCGGTCATGATCAACGCCAAAAGGTCGGCATTGCTCGGCTCGGGATAGGTCAGTGGATAGGCGTCACGGTACAGCCCGATCAATCGCTCGGCGTCATCACCGGCAATCTTGGCAATGCGGCGACGCAAACCCTCGTCATCAAGCTCCAGCAAATCCGGATCGCGTCCCATAAACAGGGTGATCTCGGTGTGGTTGTAACCGACAATCACCGGCTTGTCGGTAGAAATGGCCGGCGCCTCGGGGTCAAAGGGGTGATGCGGCAGAATACGGCCATCGACGACAGGCGCGAAGGTCTGCGCCAGGCCCGGTGCGTTGCGGCCCAGTTCACGCAAGACTTTGCCCTGCGCCGCCAGCAGCGCATCGACCGGCGCGGCCTGCAGGGCCTTGAGCAGATCACGCTGGTCCGGCGCCAGACCCAGATGCCGGAAAAAACGCCGCGCCAGATCCTTGACCGCATCCGGCTCGTTCATGAACACCGCGGGACCGCTCTGGATGATGCCCTTGTGAAACAGCGACTGTGCGTCCGGCATGGCCAGCAGGCTGGTGACTTTGCGTCCGCCGCCGGACTCGCCAAAAATGGTGACGTTGTTCGGATCACCGCCAAAGGCCGAAACATTGTCCTGTACCCAGCGCAGGGCCAGCAGAATGTCGAGCATCCCGACGTTGACTGCATCGGCAGCGTGCGGATCAGGCAGATCCAGCAGATGCAAAAAGCCCAGCGCGCCCAGGCGATGGTTGATGGACACGACCACGACATCGCCGCGTTCTGCCAGCCGTGTCCCGTCGTACATGGCGCCTGAACCGGAACCGCTGACAAACCCGCCGCCATGCAGCCAGAACATGACTGGCCGGCGGCCTGCCGGGTCCGGCGTGTAGACGTTCAGGCGCAGACAGTCTTCGGATGGCGGCAGGTCCATGTTGTTCTGGGTCGCTGCATTGTTGCCGCTGCCCTCGGGCCGGTCCTGCGGCGCATCCGGACCAAAGGCCAGCGCATCCAGCGGCTCCCGCCAGGCTGAGGCTGGTTCCGGTGGCAGAAAGCGGCGGCCACCTGAGGTCGGCGCACCATAGGGAATGCCCTTGAACGCCTGCACTACTCCTTGAGTTGTGCCCCGAACCGGCCCGCTCTGTGTGTCTATCACCGGACTGTCTGTCATGGTTTCCCCCGTCCCATTTGCGGTATGACGCCACAACGTAGAGACTAACAGCTTGCCACCGCATCAGCAGACAGATCTACATGACGATTGAGACCAAGCCGCCCGGCGGCCAGCCGGAAAGCGTCATCGTACGCACAGTCCTGGCTCTGTACCGGGAAATGGAGCGGCTGGCCCGCGACGAAGTAATGACCCTGGCCCAGTACCGCTTGCTGGTATTTCTGCTGCGCGGGCCACGGCGCACCGCCGAACTCGCCGTCGCGGCCCTGGTCCGCAAACCCAGCATCACACCCATAGTCGCCAACCTCGAGAAGCAGGGCTGGGTCACCCGCAATGCCGATCCCAAGGATCAACGTGCTGCCAACATCCGGATTACTGAAGCTGGCCGCAAGGCCATGGCCGAGTTCGAAAAGCATCTGGAGAATGAACTGGTGGCATTGCTGGGTCGGGACGTGGTAACCCAGGCCAACGCCGGTCTGGCGCCTCTTCACCGGGCCCATACCGAGGCACGTGAAGCCAGCTTTCTACGCTGGGCCGCGCATCGCCTGGGCAAGCCGGAACTCGCCCATAGCGGCAAGAAAGACATCGACACTTGAGGAGTTTGCGATGCCTGTCGTGACCGACATCGACGCACTGGAACACCGCCACCCCGAACGGATCGACGTGGATCCCATGTTTGTCCGGCGCTGGTCGCCACGCGCCATGAACGGCGAAGCCATACGTCAGGCCGAACTGGAAACCCTGTTTGAAGCGGCCCGCTGGGCACCGTCCTGCGCCAACTCACAGCCCTGGCGGTTCATCTATGCGCACCGGGACACCGATCACTGGCCGGTCATGTTCGAGCTGCTGGCAAAAGGCAATCGCACCTGGTGTGAGCACGCTGGGGTACTGATTCTGATGCTGTCGCGAACCTGCTTTGAACGCAACGACGGCCCGGCACCGACGCACGGCTTTGACACCGGTGCGGCCTGGATGAGCCTGGCGATGCAGGCGAGCCGTATGGGGCTGGTGGCGCATGGCATGCGGGGGTTTGACGAAGACAAGGCCATTGCGACCTTCGGCATTCCGGACATGTACAAGGTTCAGGCCATGGCCGCCATTGGCCGCCCAGGTGAGATCAGCAAACTGCCAGAGGACCTGCAGGCCAGAGAGACACCGTCGTCACGCAAGGCCCTGTCCGAACTGATCCTGGAAGGCCAGTTCAACTGGCGCTGAGCACACCACCGGACGGGCACAGACAGGCTGTGCCCTCGTGCCCCGGCTACTAGCGCACTTCGGCGAGGTGCCGTTCGCGCTTCTCGTAACGCTCCTGAGCCTCGACAGACATGGTGGCAATGGGGCGGGCTTCGAGACGCGCCAGACCAATAGGCTCGCCGGTCTCTTCACAAAAGCCGTAGGTACCGTCCTCGATGCGGTCCAATGCCTCATCGATCTTCTTCAGCAGCTTGCGTTGCCGGTCGCGTACCCGCAGCTCAATCGCATGATCGCTCTCAACGGTCGCCCGGTCAGCTTCATCGCCGACCTCCCGGTTGGATTCGCTGCGCAGGCCTTTAATCGTGGCATCCGCCTCGTCCAGCAAGTCTTGACGCCACTTGAGCAGTTTCTCACGAAAATACTTGAGCTGCTCCTGAGTCATATAAGGTTCCTGCTTCATCGCCTGGTATCTTTCCGCCTTATGGTTCGTGATGCCCGATGCCGGGCCCTGGAAGTGTAGCTGAGTATCCTGGTTCTGCTTCGACAACCCGGAGCCGCCGAAGTGCGGCATCTGACCATGAGAGGATGCGGATGTCTACCCTGTAAAAGCC
>SKXG01000324.1 GCA_007128525.1 Pseudomonadales bacterium
GCACCGGCAGAGGGTGAGATGGATCCGCTGGAGCGGCTGGTTATGCGCATGGCCGAAAAGAGTACGGCGCACTTCGGTGGCGTCCTGCAGCAGGTCAATGAACGTGCCGGCCAGGTCAGTGGCAACGCCTTTGCCAATATCCGCGATCTGCCCATCAGTCCGACGCAAGTGTCACGGGCCTTTGTGGTGTCCTGTCGATCTCTGAAGCTGGATACCGACAGCATTGAGATCATCCAGGAGCTGTTCAGCCGCTTCGTACTTGACGGCCTGGGCCTGCTGTATGGCGAGTGCAACCAGTACCTGCAGGACAAGGGCTACCTGACCGATCTGGAGTCTGAGCGCCTCGCAACCCGACGCGCCTGATCTAAGGTCTGTCGCAGACCGCGCAGGCACGGCGGTGTAGCAACGCGATTCCGCACACCTCAAGTTGTATTGACAACCTGTCAGCTTTGGCCCAAGCTGCGGCCATGCTCAACCCCCAATCCAGCATCCCCCTGTACCAACAGCTCGCCGACCGGCTGGCTGCGGCAATCCGCCGTGGCGACTATAAGGCTGACAACCGCATACCCTCTGAGCCCAGTCTCGCCAGCCAATATGGGATTGGCCGCCCCACGGTGCGTCAGGCCACCGAGTTGCTGGTGCGGCAGGGGCTGCTCGAGCGCCGTCGTGGCGCCGGTACCTTTGTGTGCCAGCCACCGCCTGAAGTCGCAGCCTTCTCACTGCAGGGCACACTGGCCAGCTTTGCCGCCCAGGGCATCTCAGTACGCGTTGAGGCGCTGGATCAACCGCAGCTTTGCCAGCGCTGCCCCGATGTGCCTGCCGAGCATCCGTTCTCGGGCCGCGCAGCCTGGACCTACAGCCGTCTGAGTCATGTCGAAGAGGGGCCGGCACTGCTCGAGCGGACCTGGCTGGATCCGGATGCCTTTCCCGGCATCGAGGACCTGAACCCTGGGGGTACTTCACTGGCCCACCTGCTGGAACAGCACTACGGTGAGAGTCCGAGTGGTGGCCGACAGCAGTTTCGGGCCATCAGCGCTGACGATGCTCTGGCAAAGCCTCTGCAGGTTCAACCGGGCACACCCTTGTTGCAGGTGCGCCGCAGCCTGGACTTTGCCCGCGGCAGTAACGCGCTCTATACCGAACTCACCTGCAACACCGATCGCATACGCCTTGCCCAGACGCTGGGCGCCAACGGAGGTTTCTGATGTCCACCGCAGGCTATTACTCGCAGTATGGCGGCGCTTTCATACCCGAAATCCTGGTTGCCACCATTCAGGAACTCGAGCGCGCCTTTGCCGACGCCCAGGCCGATCCGGCGTTCTGGCCGGAATTTCGCCAGTTGATGGCCAGCTACTCCGGCCGTCCCACACCGGTGACCTTTGCCGGCAACCTGACGCAGCACTTCGGTGGCGCGCAGATCTACATCAAACGCGAAGACCTGAACCACACCGGCGCGCACAAGGCCAACAACGTGATGGGACAGGGCCTGCTCGTGCAGCGCATGGGCAAGAAGCGCGTTATCGCGGAAACAGGTGCCGGCCAGCATGGCGTCGCCACCGCGACCATGGCGGCGAAGTTCGGCCTTGATTGCACCATCTACATGGGCGCCGTCGACGTAGCCCGGCAGCGGCCGAACGTGTTCTGGATGGAGCGCCTCGGTGCCACTGTTGTACCGGTGACTGATGGCAGCCAGACGCTCAAGGACGCCATCAATGAAGCCATGCGCGACTGGGTCACGAACATGGACGATACCCACTACGTGCTCGGTACGGCCTGCGGCCCGCATCCATTCCCGGCCATCGTCAGCTATTTCCAGAGCATCATTGGCACCGAAGCGCGCCAGCAACTGCACGACATCACCGGGCGCCTGCCGGACCGCGTCTATGCCTGCGTCGGCGGCGGCAGCAATGCCATGGGTATGTTCAGTGGATTCCTGGATGATGCTGGTGTTGAACTCATCGGCGTCGAAGCCGGCGGGGAAGGGGTGGACACCGGCCGTCATGCTGCACGTCTGGCTTCCACCGACGCCAGCCTGGGTGTGGCGCAAGGCTACAAGACCTACTTCCTGCAGGATGAAGACGGTCAGATGCGCGAAACGCACAGCGTCGCAGCCGGGCTCGACTATGTAGGCGTATCCCCGATCCTGGCACATCACAAGGACCAGGGCCGGGTACGCTTCGAAGCCACGACCGATGACGAGGTCATCGAGGCGCTGCGGCTGACGATGCAAAAAGAAGGGTTGATTCCGGCACTGGAAAGCGCACACGCCTTCGCCCAGGCCTTCAAGGAAGCGCCAACACTGTCACCGGATCAGATCATCCTGATCAATCAATCCGGCCGTGGCGACAAGGACATCTTCACCGTCGCCGATGCCTTCAACGACGATCCGGCCTGGCAGGCCTTTATTCAGAATAAAGCGGAGCAGTACCGTGCTTGAGAACATTATTCGGCAAAAGCGCGAGAACAACGACATCCTGCTGATGACGCACATCGTGCTCGGCTATCCGAGTTTCGATGACTCACTGCGCATCGTCGAAGCCATGGTTGAGGCCGGTGTTGATCTGATGGAGCTCCAGATTCCGTTTTCCGAGCCCATCGCCGACGGCCCAGTCATTCTGCGCGCCAACCAGGAAGCGCTGTTGCGTGGATCGACCGTACAGCAGTGCTTCGAAACGGCACAGGCCATCACCAGCCGTTTCGACATTCCGTTTCTGTTCATGAGCTATTACAACCTGCTGTACAAGCGCGGATTGCAGCGCTTCACCGCAGACATGGCCGAAGCCGGGCTCAGCGGCGCCATCGTGCCCGACCTGCCGCCGGAAGAATCCGGCGACTACCTGGACGCCATGAACCGACACAATCTCGCGCCGGTATTCATCTTTGCGCCGAACAGTTCGGACAAACGTCTGCGCACCATTGCTCAGCACAGTGGCGGTCTTGTGTACTGTGTGGCCAGGAAGGGTGTGACAGGCAGTGACACCAACTTCTCAGAAGACCTCGATGGTTATCTGAAGCGCTGTCGCGCTGCGACCAACCTCCCGCTGGCCGTAGGCTTCGGCGTCAAGGATGCCAAGGATGTCGATTATCTGCGTGGTCGTGCCGACATTGCCGTGATTGGCAGCGAGACCATCCGGGTCATCGATCGTGACGGCACTGCCGGTGTCGGGCCTTTTATCCGCAGCTTGCGCGGCACGGTGTCGGCCTGACGCGAGGCCTACAGCACCTGCCTGAACAGGAACATGATCAGCAGGCCGCCAAGCACCGCCTGCGACACACTCAGCAGGGTGCCGATCAGAAAGTACTCGGTGGTCGCACGACCCTGGCGGATGTCATCGAACCGGAAGATCGATTTGGCGGCAACGATCAGACCGAGCGCCGCTGGTGACTGCATCAGCACCGCGGTCAGCAGCAGAAAGCGCTCCAGCCATCCGATGTACAGCCCGGCATTGTCCAGTCCGTTGCTCTGCGCGTCCTCCCGCACTGGCGTCGGCACCATCTTGGGCAGCAGGCTGGCGTTCAAATAACCGACGCCGAAGATCACGAACAAATAGCCCATCAGCACGATGCCGGCCACCGGCGCATACAGCTCCCAGTTATAGGACAACATCGACCACAGGCGCGGGCTGCCGGCCAGCCAATACGTCAGCCCAACGATGATGCTCAGATGGGCCAGCTGATCCAGCATAAAAGGACCCGGCCCGATCCAAGGGCCACCACCGGGTTTGGTGGTTTCCTTGATCCAGTCGATCACCAGGTGGGTAACGACGATGATGGCGAAGGCGATCAGGACCTGGCTTTGCAACATGGGCATCCGCACGAACAGCCACCAGGCCAGAGTCAGCGCCCCCAAGTGCAGCAAACCGTGCTCGAGATAAGCGGTGACCCGACGCTGGCGTTTCGCTTCGATCATGCTGCGGCGTTGCAGCAGAAAGTCGCCCAGCGCGTGTGCAATCAGCAGGGCGGCCAGGACAGAAACCAGGTTGCTCATTCAGAAGGACTCCGGCGGGTCAGTTGAGCGTGCATTGATAGTCTAATCGTCGGTCGAGGGGAGCTGCAGATGCAAGAGCTTCTGCACGTCATCCAGCGCCATTTTGATGTCCCAGTAATGGGCGGCCGTCAGATTGCGGGAAATGGTCGACTCGTTGCGACCCAGTTGCTCGGCAACTTTGTCCTGCCGTCCCAGAGCTTCATAAGCCTCGATCACGCGCCACTGTGTCGTCGAAATACGGCCAATCAACACATCCAGAGGCTTCAACGC
>SKXG01000323.1 GCA_007128525.1 Pseudomonadales bacterium
AGGGCACGATTGGTCAACGGTGGAATGGTGCGACCACGGGTCTGGCCATGTCCCTGGCAGGCGATGATGCTGTGAATGTTGATGGCTGAACGGCTGCCGTCCAACCTTGACGTCCCGCCGCGGATCTTCAGTACGGCGTCACCCAGCGTCCAGACCACCAGTTCGCGGGCGTACAGGCATACGGCTTCCTGCCAGCTCACCCACTCCATTGGGGTGCCGGCGATGCTGAGCCTCAGTATCCGCGGAACGCGGTGAAACTCTGTCAGAGTCGCAGGCATAGGTACGCCTCGTGCTGAACGCCCTTACCAAACAGTGATCAAATAATGACCAAAGACCGCACAGGCTGCAATCCGTTTCTTACGGTTTCGTATCGTTTCGCACTGGTTCGCACTGGTTCGCACTGGCCATTCAGAACTTGTCTTTGCGGCGCCGTACTTCTGCAAAAACTGAAACCGGATCCTGGCCGACCATGTCCAGGTGCTGTTGCATGCCTGCATCGTCCGGACGCAGAAACGGGTTGGTCTGCTTTTCCAGAGCCAACCTGGTCGGTACCGTCGGCGTTCCCGCCGCGCGTAGTCGGTCAATCTCGGCGGCACGTTGCTGCAACGCCTGATTGTCCGGATCCACACTCAGCGCGAAGCGCGCATTGGCCTGGGTGTACTCGTGGGCGCAGTAGATGATGGTGTCATCCGGCAGTGCCATCAACTTGTTCAGGCTCTGCCACATCTGCTCCGGCGTCCCTTCAAACAGGCGGCCGCAACCCAGCACGAACAGGGTGTCACCAACAAAAGCGACCTTCTCTTCCGGGAAATGGTAGGCGATGTGACCAATGGTGTGGCCTGACACCTCAAGCACCCGGCCCTGTACCCTGCCGAGCGTTATGGCATCACCTTCCCGCACGCCCTGATCGATGCCGGGAATGCGCTTGCGGTCGGATTCAGCGCCGACAATGGTGCAGCCCCATTCCGCCTTCAGCGCCTCGTTGCCGCCAGCATGATCGAAGTGATGGTGTGTATTCAGGATGTGGGTCAAGTGCCATCCGGTCTCACGCAAGGCCGCATTGACCGCCCGGGCGTCCGGTGTGTCGATGGCTGCGGTCACCTGCTGCTCGGGCTCATGGACCAGAAAGCCATAATTGTCCTGCAGGCAGCCGAACATATGCACCTGCAGCCGCCCATGGGTCACAGTTTTGCCTGCCATGCTTCCCCCTTGTCCAAAGTCGGTCTGTATGTCGGGATGATACCAGGATCAGCGCGAGCCCGTTGCCACCGGTCCGCCGTGAAAAATCGGCCCGGACAAGCTAGAATGCCTCGCTTCGCAACTGTCGGCCAGGAACCCCATGACGCCAGCGCTACAGGACATTATCCGCCTCTTGGATGTCGAGAAAATCGAAGAGAATCTGTTCCGCGGCATGAATGTTCCGGACAACCCGCACGTATTTGGCGGACAGGTGCTCGCCCAGGCCATCGCAGCTGCAGACCGCACACTGGATGAAACACGCCGGCTGCATTCCCTGCATGCGTACTTTCTGCGCCCCGGAGACTGGAAGGCGAAGACGCTGTACCAGGTCGACCGCATCCGGGACGGCAAAAGCTTTACCACCCGTCGCGTGGCAGCCATTCAACACGGCCGCGCCATCTTCAGCATGTCAGCATCCTGGCACAAGGAAGAAGACGGGCTGGAGCATGCGGTCCCCATGCCGGACGTGCCACCCCCACAGTCGCTGCGCTCGCAACAGGACGTGATGGCAGAAGCACTCAAGGACAAGCCGGAACTGAAGCGCCAGTCGGAGCGCTTTAATGCCATCGAAATCCGTCAGGTCGAGAACTATCAGATGACGGACAACGAACGCCACCCACCGTATCGGCACACCTGGGTGCGCGCAGCTGATGCACTGCCTGATGATCCGGAAGTCCATGTCTGCATGCTGGCCTATATCTCAGATATGGACTTCATGGGCACATCGATGTTGCCGCATGGCCGCGGCTTTGGTTCTGAGCGTCGGATACAGGGCGCCAGCCTGGATCATGCCATGTGGTTCCATCGCGACTTCCGGGCTGACGAGTGGCTGCTGTTCGCCAAATCGAGCCCCAGCGCCGCCGGCGCCCGCGGCTTTGTGCGCGGCCAGTTCTTCAACGAGCAAGGTGAGCTGATCGCCACGGCTGCACAGGAATGCCTGATCCGGCCCCGGGATGGCGTCCTGCCGGAATCAGAGCGCGGCTAGCATGGTCTCGGCCCGGCTCAGGTCAAATTTGCCTGGGGCGTCAACATTCAGCTTTTTGACCACGCCATCTTCGACAATCATGGCATAGCGCTGGGAACGCACGCCCAGCCCGAAGGCGCTGGCATCCATTTCCAGGCCCAGTGCGCGGGTGAAGCTGGCATTTCCATCCGCCACCATCTGCAACTCTTGCGCGCCTTTGTCCTTGGCCCAGGCGGCCAGGACGAAGGCATCGTTGACCGCCAGGCAGATAATGGCATCCACCCCTTTGGCCCTGAATTCGGCGGCGTGTTGCACATAACCTGGCAGATGACCATCGGAGCAAGTGGGCGAATAGGCCGCCGGCACCGCGAACAGCACCACCTTCTTGCCCTCGAACAACTCGGCGCTCGACACCGGTGTCGGTCGGCCCGCCTGCATCATGAACATGGTGGCATCCGGCACGCGGTGTCCTTCTTTAATGGTCATGCTCGTTACCTCTGGAGAATATGTCAGCACGGTCGCGCGTGTTGCCGCGCGGACGCCGTCAAAGTGGCAGGCAGACGACTCTATGCCAGCGCTCAGCGCCAGGCAAACTTTGGCTGTTCAAAGTGGGCGACTCGGGTATCGTGCCCCAACAGGCAAACTTCCCGAAATTGATACAGGATGGCCGCTGTCGGCGCCGCAATAGTGGAGTCACCGACCGGCATGCGCAGCACCGGCGTTTCCAGATCGTCCTCAGCGTCCAGAATGGGCGAATCGTCCCGCAAGAACTCCGTCAGTGGAATCCGATGGATGGAGGCCACCTCAGCGGGATTGGCCGTCATGTCCCGAGCCGATCCACCCCAGATGACAATAGGCGTCATGATGTAGCCGGAGCGGGTCTCGAAGTCATCCAGCCGGCCCAGCACCTGTTCCGGTCCGAGATCCAACCCGACCTCTTCAGACAGCTCCCGCAGCGCAGCCTGTTCCGCCGACTCACCAGGGTCGAGGCGCCCGCCGGGCAGGGCCCATTGGCCAGGATGACTGCGCAGCCGCGCAGAGCGCCGGGTCAGTACCAGGGCCGCCGAAGTCTGCCAGGATGTTGTGTTGGTCAGGCCTTCCAGGTCCGGCCCCAGCCCGACCTCGACGATGGCCAGCGCCACCGCAGCAAGCCGCCTGTCGTCCGCCCCACCACCTGAAGTTGGGTTTGCATTCTCATCGACCAGCGCGTTTACCGTAAATCGGGTCAGCGCCTGACGAATTCCTGCCTGCAGTGCGACATCAGCCTGCACCTGGCCCCCTTACGGCATTCCATGCCGCTTCCGCAAATACGTCCTTGACCGCAGAGGGCGGCAGCTGAAACTGGCCTCGCACCCAATGCCGAGCGTAGTCCTGGATCGGGCCACTGATGATCGGCACATAGGCTTCCGGTGGCAAGGTGCGTATCTCTTCGCGCAGCACAAAGGGCCGGAACCAGCGAAATATGGCCGCAAGGTGATGGTGATAGGTGCTTTGCAGCTCCAATCTGGCCGTTGCCGAGAACGAGATGTCACGAAAGCTCAGCAGGTAACGGGCGAGCTCTGGATTGTCATGAATCCAGTCGCAATACTGGATCACCACCATGCGCACGCTCTGCTCAGCCGTCTGACAGTGCTGCAGGCGGCGCAACAGGTCCGCGTTGAGCGACCGGATCCCGTGCAGGAACAGGCCACTGGCGATGCCTTCCTTGTTGCCAAAGTGGTGATAGATGCTGCCGGTACTGCAGCCGGCCTGATGGCACAGTTCCTCGATGGTGGTCGCATCGACCCCACGTGTTGTAAAACAATCCAACGCCGCTTCGAGTATGGCTGTCCGGCGCGCCCGGGTTGATGCCGCTCTGATAGAACTCATAGTCCAGGATTATTGCATCATATTAGAATCTCATTCTAGGCAATTCGGTCGCCTTTCGATAAGCTTGCGCACTTACTTGAGGTAGGAGCTCCCTATGGACATTGAACTGAGCAAAGAGGACCTGGCGTTTCGTGATGAAGTGCGGGCGTTCCTGAAGGAAAACGCCATGAA
>SKXG01000113.1 GCA_007128525.1 Pseudomonadales bacterium
TCCAGCCGATCCTGCAGTGCGTTCAGTTCCCCGGGCGTTATGTTCATCACGAAGTGGTTCGGCGCATCGTCCGGCAGCTGTGCGCGCCAGTCATCCAGCAGTGCGGTCCGGGTCAGAACCAGAATCAGCAGCAGCATGATGGCCAGACCAAAGATCAGGATCTGCGCAATGTTGGCGCCGCGTCGCCGCTGCAGTGCAGCCATGCCCAGACGCCAGTAAGAACCGGCCTGCATGCCGGCGATGCGGCTGCCCGAAAGCAGCAGCCAGGACAACCCGCCAAACAGCAGCAACATGACTGCCACGCCACTCAGCGTCCAGAAGGTCAGCCACCAGCTGCTGGTGTACCAGACCAGCAGACCCAGGCTGCCCAGCGCAGCCGCGCCATAGGTCAAGGCGCGGGTGACCGGTTGCGGCGCCAGCTCGCGCCGGATCACGCGCATCGGCGAAACGCTGCGCAACTGCAGAATGGGTGGCAGACCGAAAGCGAGCAGGCAGACAAAACCGGACGCTGCGCCAACCAGCAACGGACGCACGCCCGGCAACGGCAGCTCCGGCGGCAGGAAATCCCGCAACAACGCAACGATCAGGCTGTGCAGGCCAAAGCCCAGCGCCAGCCCGGCCGCCGTGCCCAACGTTCCGACGACCAGCAACACCAGCACATAGCCGCGCTGAATTTCCTTCGGCGTCAGGCCCAGCGTTTTCAGTATGGCCACGTAATCGTAGTGGCGCACCGCATAGCGCTGCGCACTGAGGGCCACGGCAACACCGGCCAGCAGCACGGCGAGCAGACCACCGAGCATCAGGAAGTTCTCGGCCCGGTCCAGGGCCGTGCCAATGGTCGGGGTGCTGTCACGCACATCCCGCCAGTTAAAGCTGCCTTCCAGCTCTGTCCCCAGCTCAGCGCGCATCGCGTCAAGGGCCGACGTCGGGCCGGCCAGCAACAGCCGATAACCAATTCGACTGCCCGGCTGAACCACTTGGGTTGCTGGCACATCCTCGATGCGCATCAGCATCCGCGGTCCAAGGTCGAACAGCCGGCCGCTGCGATCCGGCTCGCTGACCAGCACGCCGGAAACTGTCAGGTCTGCCAGGCCAACGCCGGCTTCGTCGCCAATGTCGATGCCCAGCCCGGGAAAGAGGCGGGAGTCGACCCAAAGTTCACCGGGCGCCGGCAACGTCTCGGTTGCATAGCCACTGCCAAAGGGCTCGTCCGCGATCCGCACCTCACCGCGCAGCGGATAGCCCTCACCAACGGCGCGGACCGATACCAGCTGATTGCGATCATCGCCGTAGACCATGGTCTGGAAGGTCATGGCCTGCACATGCCGCAGGCCCTGCGCCTCGGCCAGCTCGATAAAGTGATCCGGAATCGGGCTGGAACCGGTTATGACACGGTCCGCCGCCAACAAGGTGCTGGATTCAGCCAGCATGGCGCCATGCAGGCGATCAACGAACAGGCTGATTGTGGTCACCGTACCCACAGCGACCAGCACGGCGGCCATCAACAGCCGCAGCTCGCCGGCACGCCAATCCCGCATGACCAGTTTGAGCACCAGCGCCAGACGGGCCAGCATGCCCGGCCCGCGGGCTGCGACCGTGCTCTGATGGCCTATCGCCTGTTCGGTCATACCCCGGCTCCGGCCGTGGCGCCCAGAATTCGCCCGGCAGACATTTCCAGCACGCGGTCGCAGCGTTCCGCCAGACTGCTGTCGTGCGTGACCAGCACCAGCGTGGTCGCAAACTCACGATTGAGTTCAAACAATAGCGACACGATGCGGGCGCCGGTGGTGGTGTCCAGGTTGCCAGTGGGCTCATCGGCAAACAGCACGCTGGGCCTGGAGGCAAACGCACGAGCAATGGCCACGCGTTGCTGCTCGCCGCCGGAGAGCTGGCGCGGGTAGTGTGTAGCGCGCTGGCCCAGCCCGACCCGATCGAGCAGGTCGCGCGCGGCCGATTCGGCATCGGCTTCGCCATGCAGTTCGCCCGGCAGCATGACGTTCTCGAGCGCGGTCAGACTGCCAATCAGCTGGAAGGACTGGAAGATGAAACCCACCATGTCGCCACGCACCCGGGCCCGGCCTTCCTCATCCAATGCGGTCAACTCCTGGCCACCCAGCCAGACCTGGCCGGAACTTGGCAAGTCCAAACCGGCCAGAACCCCCAACAGCGTCGTTTTACCGGATCCCGAGGCACCCACAATGGCCACACTGTCGCCCGCGTTGATTTCCAGATCGATCCCGGAGAGGATATCCAGCTCTCCTTCACCACTTTGTACCCGTTTGCCGAGGTTGCGCACTTTGATCATGGGTCCTGTCATGGTTGTCTGTTCCCGTCTGTCTGTCGTGCCGGGGCTGCGCCGGCGTGTCACAACCCATGGCGGGGTTGCTCTGTTTGTTTTGGCCCTGTTCGCGCTGTTGCTGGCGCCGCCCGCGCTGGCTGACGACCGCCAGAAGTTGCTGGTGCTCGGCGACAGTCTGAGCGCCGCCTATGGTTTCGACCAGGACCAGGGCTGGGTGGCACTGTTGCAGCAGCGCATCGACGCAAAAGCGTTGCCCTGGCGTGTCATCAACGCCAGTCTCAGCGGCGAGACGACCGGAGGCGGCCTGGCCCGGCTGCCACAACTGCTTGAACGCCACGAGCCAGACCTGGTTCTGATAGAACTCGGTGGCAATGACGGCCTGCGCGGTTATCCGTTGGACCAGATTGCCGACAATCTGTTGCACATGGCAAGAAAGAGTCAGGACGCTGGTGCCGCGGTGATCCTCGCTGGGATCGAAATGCCACCGAACTATAACCCGCGAAACCAGACGGCTCTGCGGGACCTGTACCGCAATGTGGCCACTGAACTGGACGTCCCGCTCATTCCCTTCCTGCTGGAGGATGTGGCGCTGGATTCGTCGCTGATGCAAAACGACGGCATACACCCGACTGCCGAGGCCCAGCCCGCGGTGCTCGACAACGCCTGGGCGGTCATCGGCGATCTCCTGAAACGCGAGATCGAAGGGCAAAATCGATCCTGACACCGGCAGCTGAGCGACCGGTTTCGGGTCAGGCCTGGGCGTCGCGGGTTGCTGCGACCTGCTGCGCGGCCGCCACCCGGGCCGCCTGTGCCGAGCGCTTGCGGGCCCGCTGACGGTCCATTTCAGCACCGACATGCCGCTCTCCGCGCGCCTGGGCCAAAGCTTCCTGGCGACGGCGCTCCTCGAACGCAGCCCGCTGCTCCGGCGTGAGCTGGTCAAAGCAATGCGGACAACTCAGCCCTTCGGCATATTGCCCAGATGCCTGGTCGGCCACTGACAGCGGCGTGCGACAGGCGTGACACTGCACATATCGGCCCTCATCAAGCGATGGCGTGACGGTGACCCGCTGATCGAAAACAAAGCACTCGCCCTGCCAACGGTTGTCGGACGCCGTCTCGAGGTAGCGCAGAACGCCGCCATCCAGCTGATATACCGCCGTAAAACCCTGCTCGAGCAGATAGGCCGAAGCCTTCTCGCAGCGAATGCCCCCGGTACAGAACATGGCCACTCGCGGCGTTCGCTCCGGATCCAGCTGTGACGACACATACTGCGGAAACTCGCGAAACGATCGGGTGCCGGGATCAATGGCGCCCGGAAAGGTCCCGACCCCGACTTCATAGCTGTTGCGGGTGTCAATGACGATGACGTCCGGATCATCGAGCAGGGCATTCCAGGTGTCGGCATCCACGTGCTCACCGGTGCGCTGCGCGGGATCCAGATCCGGGCGGCCCAGGGCAACGATCTCCGGCTTGATGCGCACCTTCAGGCGCAGAAATACCGGGTTGTCTGGATTCGCGGCTGAGTACTTGAACGGCATGGGCGCAAAACACGCATCCTGCTGCAGCCAGGCCTGATATTGTTCGAGCGCTGACCTGGCGCCCGTCAGTGTCCCATTGATGCCCTCAGGCGCCAGCAGCACCGTGCCCTTGAGGCCCAGCGCCAGGCACTGCCGCTGAATCTGAGCCTGCAGGTCCTCCAGCGCCTCGAGCTTGACAAAATGATAGAAGGTGCAGACCGAACTCATCGGCCGGCCCCGCCATCTGCCTTGCTGCCACCACGACAGGGCGGCGACATCGGGGCATCGCCGAATCGACGCTGCCACTCCTCGGGCGTGTACGTGTGCATGGCCAGCGCATGCACCGGCCCCTGAAGCTCTGCAGCCAGCGCCGCATTGACGGCCCGATGCCGGGCCAGCAATGGCTTGCCGGCA
>SKXG01000055.1 GCA_007128525.1 Pseudomonadales bacterium
AAGGGCTGCGATGTACTGCTGGCCGTCTATCTCGTAACTGATCGGGCCACCAATAATGGCGTCCTGTGCGTCATAGGACCAGAGGCGCTCTCCGCTGCCAGTTCTGTAGGCATGAAAGCCGCCATCGGGTGTACCCTGAAAGACCAGACCACCAGCGGTGGCCAGAGTGCCACCATTGCCGGTTCGGGGTTGATCCACGCGCCAGACTTCGCGTTGGGCAACCGGATCCCAAGCCATTAACGCGGCCCTGGGCTGATTCGCCAGCAGGGCATCTACCTGCGCCTGGTTTACGGGTGGTCGGGGCGGTAGGGCGGGCTGACCCAGGTTCCAGCGCAAATCATCCACCTCGAACGCATCATCATGCGCATACAGCTGGCGGGTGTTCTGGGTGGGAATAAAGACCAGACCGCTTTCCGGGTCGAAGCTCATCGGGTACCAGTTGTGTGCGCCTGCAGCGCCCGGCAGGACGATGGCAGGGTCTCGTTCATAGCGGGCCATCGCCACGGGGATCGGTCGCCCGGTATCCGGATCCAGCCCTTCCGTCCAGTTAACCGGTACAAAGTTCTGGCCGGAGATGAAGTCGCCGGTGGCCCGATCCAGCACATAGAAAAAGCCGTTCTTCGGCGCCTGCATCAGGACCTGTCGCTGCCGGCCGTCGATCTCGAGATCCGTCAGAATCATGTGTTGGGTTGCGGTGTAGTCCCAGGTTTCTGCCGGTGTGGTCTGGAAGTGCCAGACGTACTCGCCCGTGTCGGCCCGGACCGCTACGATGGAGGCCAGAAACAGGTTGTCGCCTTCTCCGTCGGACCGGATCTGGTGGTTCCATGGGCTGCCATTGCCGACGCCGATGTACAACAGGTTCAGGTCTGGGTCATAGGCAAACGAGTCCCAGGCCGTGCCACCACCGCCATATTGCCACCACTCGCCGTGCCAAGTGGCGGCTGCCATTTCCATGGCGTCATTTTCGAAGCCGTCTGCCGGGTTGCCGGGAACAGTGTAAAAGCGCCAGGCTTTGTCGCCGGTGGCCGCATCATAGGCGGTCACATAGCCCCGTACCCCCATCTCCGCACCGCCATTGCCGATGATGACCAGGCCGTCTGCAATTCTGGGCGCGCCTGTGATCGTATAGCGGGCGTCCGGATCTGTGGTCTGTACCGACCAGACGAGATCGCCGGATTCCCGGTCCAGTGCCACCAGCCGGCCGTCGAGCGTGGCGGTATACAGGTTGGTGCCCCAGGCAGCGGCGCCGCGGTTGACGACGTCACAACAGGCATCGATAGCTTTTTCACCCGGTACTTCCGGGTCGTGCTGCCAGCGTACCGCGCCGGTTCGGGCATTGACCGCGTAGACCTTGCTCCAGGCGGTGGTGAAGTACAGTGTCTCGTCGATCATCAGCGGCGTGGCTTCCTGGCCACGGTGCGTGTCCAGGTCGACGTACCAGGCCAGCCCGAGATCATCAATGGTATCTGCATTGATCTGGGTTAACGGGCTGTGCCGGGTCTCCGACGGCGTTCGGCCATGGGCCAGCCACTCCTGGCGGTTGTCGCCGGCCTGACGCAGTGCCTGATCGCTGATACTACGAACGCTGGCCGATGCCGTGTCATCGGCAGTCGGCTGCTGGCAACCGAACAACAGTGCCAGGCTCAGGCCGCACAGGCTGAGCCAAGCGGTGCCATGGCCCCTGCAGGCATCTGCTGACATGAACTCCCCCAGCTGCATTATCGTTTTCAGGGCATTCTGCCGGAGTCGGACAAAGGCTTCCAGGCTGCAGTGCACCGATGCAGCAGGTATCATGTGTCCCGATCCGACACCCAGCCCGCGCCTGAGCACCGGAGACCCCCGCATGAGCAAGAGCCCGATGTCGCCTTCCGATCTGATCGTTGTCGGCAACTCTTCGGATGATCCCTTTGCAATCGATGTGGCCTATGCCATGGGCCAGACAGAGGACATCGCGGATCTGATCAGCATGAAGACCTTTGCCAATTCCGAGTTCTGCCCTCGATTCATTTCGGATGAGCAGGACTTCACGCGCATTGGCAATCATCTGGCTGGCAAGACTGTCATTATCGTCAGCACAACCAGCCGGACTGTCAGCCGGCAGTCGTTGGCGATGCGAACCATGCTGATGGCCCGTGCCGCGAAAGAAAACGGCGCCGCCGATGTGATTCTGGTTGAGCCGGACCTCTATTACAGCGCGCAGGATCGCGGGCCGCGCCCGGATCTGGGTGACCCGGACCTGGATCGTGATCTGAACGACTTGAAGAAGTTCGATGGCCAGCCGTTCACGGCGCGGCTGTACGCACAAATGCTCAAGCTTGCCGGTGTTGATGCTGTGTTGACCGTGCACAACCACTCAGTGGCGGTACAGAAGTTTTTCCACGAAGCGTTCGAAGGCCGCTTCTACAACCTGATGCCTTACGACATCTACTCTGACTATCTGCACAACTCCAACCTGGTCAGTTACGGACCACAGGGAGAAGGGCTGGCGCTTTGTGCGCCCGATGAAGGCGCTCGTGATTTCGTCAAGGAACTGTACCGCCAACTCGGTCTGCCCAAAGCCAAATTCATCATGTTCACCAAAGAGCGCACGGGTGAACGTGATGTCACAATCAAGCTGCACCCGAACAGCGAGTCAAACTTTGAAGACCTGCATGGCCACGATGTCGTGCTGTTGGATGACATGGTGCGTACCGGCTCAACCATGGTCAAAACCTGTCAGGAACTGCGCCGCGCGCAGCCTGGGCGGCTGGTGTTTGCCGTCACGCACTTCTACGCCAGCGAAGAGGGCCGGCAGAAGATGGCCAATACAGCCATTGATGAAATCCTCACGCTGAACTCTCTGCCCACCATCCTGAATCGGGATGAGCAGGGGCGGCTGCGGCGCAAGATGGTGGTGCTGAAGATCGAGCGCTGGCTCGGACAGCGGCTGTGCGAGATTCTGGGTTTGCCGGTTCGGGACGGCAGCCTGTATCAGGTCGATATGTCGTCGAAGAATCCGAGGTTTATCCGCAAGATCTGGACCAGTGACGAGCTTGCCGAGCTGCATCAACGGCGGCCGGTTATCAGCAAGTGAACTGAACGCCGGGCCTGCCACCTTTAAGTGGAACACAAATTGCTTGGCATCAGCGCGAATCCATCGCTGAGGCAAGTTTGTGGCGTCCGCTCTCAGGGCCCAGGCAGATCCGGCAGCGGAATGCTTTCGGTTTCTTCAACCACAGGCGCAAAGCGCCCGGCCCGCCAGTCGGCCTGCGCTTGTCTGATGCGATCCTTACTGCTGGATACGAAATTCCACCACAGGTAGCGCGGCTCACTAAGGGGTTCACCACCGATCAGCATCAGGCGGCTGTCACGCGTTGCATGGATGGCGACGCTGTCGCCTGGCCGCAGCAACAATAGCTGTTCAGCGTCGTGCAGTCTGCCGCCTATCTCTACAGCGCCTTCGACCAGATAGATGGCCCGCTCTTCATGCACGGCATCGAACGGAATCACCGCACCCGCAAACAGCTTGGCATCGGCGTAGAGCAGCGGCGTGGCGGTCGCGACCAGCGAACGCTTGCCGAAGAGTTCGCCAGTAATCAGTTTCACCTCTGCACCGTCTCCATTAACCTGGGGCAGGCTGCCGGCATCATGGTGTACAAAGGCAGGATCCGAATCTTCGAGCTCTTTGGGCAATGCCACCCAGGCCTGTATTCCAAACAGCGATGGGCCGGACGGGCGCAGGGCATCCGGGCTGCGTTCTGAGTGTGCGATGCCGCGTCCGGCGGTCATCCAGTTGACCGCACCGGGTTCAATGGCCTGAATCGTGCCCAGGCTGTCTCGGTGCAGGATTTGGCCGTCAAACAAATAGGTAATGGTGGCCAGACCGATATGCGGATGTGGCCGGACATCCAGCCCTTGCCCGGCCGCCATGCTGCTCGGCCCCATCTGATCGAAGAATACAAAGGCTCCGACGCTGCGGGCACCCGACGCGGGCAGAGCACGCCGGACTTCAAAGCCACCAATGTCCCGACTACGAGGCACAATGGCTCGCTCGATCACATCGGGTTCATCCGGTTCCCGGTGGGCTTCCGCCTGGGGACAATCCATCCAGCTCATGCCAACCTCGCGATGTTATTCAGAGGTACCCTAGGGTACCTCTGAATAACTCCTTGTGTCCTCTGCGTGAACTGAAGCGTACAGATGCAAGGCGCGTCGCGCAGGGAATGGCCGTAGCCCTTTCCAA
>SKXG01000279.1 GCA_007128525.1 Pseudomonadales bacterium
ATCGGCATGAGACAGTCCGCGCAGGCTGGCCACCAGGGCGTCCAGCGCTGCCTGGTCTGTCCGTACCCGGGTGCCATTGTTCAAGCGTGCCCATTCCTGGGCCTGGCTGCGAATCAGTGCGAGCAGCTCTTCATCGCTGGGCAGGCGCAGCTGGAAGCCGGCCGACAGCCGACCCAGTTCGGTCGGCAATTCCAGCGCGTGACTGATCATCACCACGGCGTTTTTCAGATGCGCCTGATCCAGCGCGATGTCTTTCAGGTGGCGAATGATCCGGTCACGACCGTCCTGACGCGTCTCCAGGTAGGGATGAAAGTCACAGAGCACATAGAGGGCCGGCCCGGGTGTGCTGGCGATGTGCGCCAGCACGGCTTCGGGGTCCGTCAGCCGGCCACCGGCACCTGGCTCATCGGCCATTTCCGCCGGGCGCAAGCCCCGGGTCGCCGACCACTGGTGGCAATGCAGTCCGCGCTTCATGGCGAATCTGAGCAGCAGCGTCATGACGCGCGGCTCATCTGGCGATTCCACCACCACCAACGGCACGCCGGCATCGAGGATCATGCTCAAGTCGCGGGTGTCGCCCATGCGGGGCCTCCTTGCTTTTCCGCTTCGGGAGTTTTCGCTAGAGTGCAGGCTGAGTCCACGTTAAGAGAGTCAGGTACGTGACGAACAGGCCAGCAGACTGCATTTTTTGCAAGATCATAGAGCGGCAGATTCCTGCCGACATCCTATTTGAAGACGACGACCTGCTCGCGTTTCGCGATATTCATCCGCAGGCGCCGTTCCACGCCCTCATTATTCCGAAAAAGCACATCAGCACCGTGAACGACATAGCAGAAGCCGACGCGCCGTTGATCGGCAAGATGGCCCTGCGTGCCCAGGCCCTGGCGGCTGAGCAGGGCATTACCGAAAGCGGCTTCCGGCTGGTCATGAACTGCAACCAGGAAGGTGGCCAGACGGTTTATCACATTCACATGCATGTGCTGGGTGGCCGTCAGCTGAAGCCGGGGCTGGGATAATGACGGCAGCGGACGACAATATCGCCGAGCGCCTGGTGCTGGGGCTGGACAGTGCACTGCGCACCTTGACCGGTCAGCACCAGGCCGGCCGCCCGAACCCGGCAGGTGATCTGCCCGAGGTGCCGGTTTCCGACGGCGAGCGGGCTGATGTGGCCGGCATGATGCGGGTCAACCATGCCGGTGAGGTCTGCGCTCAGGCGTTGTACGAAGGCCAGGCGCTGACCGCGCGGGACCCGGAGGTGCGGGCGGCGCTGCTGGCGGCCGCTGCTGAAGAAGTGGATCACCTGGCCTGGTGCCGGGAGCGTCTTGATGAGCTGGAAGACCGGACCAGCCTGCTGAACCCGCTGTGGTTTGGTGCCTCTTATGGCCTTGGCGCCTTAACCGGACTGTTGGGTGACCGGGCAAGCCTGGGCTTTGTCGAGGCGACGGAAGATCAGGTCTGCCAGCACCTTGAGTCACACCTGGCGCGATTGCCGGAGAGCGATCACCGCAGCCGCGCCATCCTGGCTCAAATGCGCGATGATGAAAGGCGTCATGGCGACCAGGCCCTGGCTGCCGGCGGCAGTGAGTTCCCACGCGGCGTAAAATCGCTGATGCGCCTGGTGTCGCGCGTCATGACCGAGACCAGCTACCGCATCTGAGGATCAGAGGGCCTGCCGCACCGTACAGCGCTAGGCCGTGTCAATTTTCTGACGCTCTGATTTCATAATCGTGCGTAATCTCAACGCCGCCGGCCTCCAGCATCAGCGATGCCGAGCAATATTTGGTCGCCGACAGTTCGATTGCGCGCTTGACCGCACTCTCTTTCAGGTCTTTTCCGGTCACCACGAAGTGCAAGTGGATCTTCGTGAACACCGCCGGAATGCTATCTGCTCTCTCGGCTGTTAACTCCGTCACACAATCGGTCACCGGTTGTCGTGACTTTTTAAGAATGTCTATAACATCAAAGGACGTACAGCCACCGAGTCCCATGAGGACCAGTTCCATCGGGCGCACACCCTGGTTCTGGCCACCATGATCCGGCGGGCCGTCGATGACCACGCTGTGGCCGCTCCCGGAGTGAGCGACATAGAGTGCGTCTTTAACCCAGTGGATTTTGGCTTTCATTCGGTTCAGGCACTATGTGATGGGTTAGAAGGCATGAATGATAACTGTGACCGCTCGTGCATGCATTCCTTGCCGTTCGTCGCAGTTCATTCGCGGTAGTCAAAAGCCTGTGCCAGGATTGAGCTTGCCAAGCAATTAACGAAGGAGCGTCAATCATGCTTGCAGCGTCAAACTCTCCAACCAGGGGAATTGTGGTAAAACGTCCTCCGAGCAGCGGTCTTCCACACGTCAAGCCGCAGGAGGAGCAGCACTTGGATGCATTTCTGACTGCCGCGCACCGGCGCAAGTATCCGGCCAAGAGCACGCTGATCTACGCGGGCGACAAAAGCGACTCGATCTATTTCATCCTCAAGGGTTCAGTAACCGTTCTGGTGGAAGATGAGTCCGGTCGCGAGATCATCGTGGCCTATCTGAACAAGGGCGATTTCTTCGGCGAAATGCCGTTGTTCCTTGACGACAACCCACGCAGTGCCTGGGTCAAGGCCAAGACCGAGTGTGAGGTCGCAGAGCTGTCCTATGCCAAGTTCCGCGAACTGGCCGAGAAGCACACGGAGTTGCTGTACGCCGTTGGCCGTCAAATGGCAGAGCGTTTGCGCAGCACCACGCAGAAGGTTAGCGATCTCGCTTTCCTGGACGTGACCGGCCGGGTTGCACGTACTCTGCTCGAGCTGACCAAGCAGCCTGATGCGATGACGCATCCTGATGGCATGCAGATCAAGATCACCCGCCAGGAAATCGGCCGTATTGTCGGCTGTTCCCGTGAAATGGTTGGGCGTGTACTGAAGACGCTGGTTGACCAGGGTCTGGTGTCCGTGAAAGGTAAGACGATGGTGGTCTACGGCACTCGCTGACCCCGTCGATTCGCCTGCCGCCCGGTGCTGCTGACAGGACGTCGGCCGCCGGGCCGGCACATGCGGGCTGTACTTGTCGTGCCGCGCCTCTTAGCATTCCCAAATACAGGGGATGTTTTCATACGGGAGGTTCTATGGCGCGACAATTCATCGATCTGTCGATACACATCGACAACAACCCCCACTCTGATCACCCGGGCGGCGCGCCCAAGGTGCAGTATGTGACCCATAAGCAGACTGCCGGTGGTCTGGCGCATTTCTTCAAGGGCCTAAAGCCCGAGGATCTGCCCGACAGCGAAGGCTGGGCGGTAGAGAACGTTACGCTCTCGACCCACAACGGCACCCACATGGACGCCCCCTGGCACTTCCACTCCACCACGGATCATGGCGCGCGCAAGGCGCCGAGCATCGACGAGACACCGCTGGAGTACTGCTTTCAGCCCGGCGTCAAACTGGACTTCCGACACCTGCCGGACGGCCACCTGGTCTCCGCGGCAGAGATCGAGGCGGAACTGGCCCGGATTGGCCATGAACTCAAACCGCTGGATATCGTGCTGGTGAACACCAGCGCCGGCGCGGCCTTCGGCGAGCCCGGCTATGTCGACAAGGGCTGTGGCATGGGCCGAGAAGCCACCCTGTACCTGACCGAGCGCGGTGTGCGTGTGGTGGGCACCGACGGCTGGTCCTGGGATGCCCCTTTCAATCATACTGCCCGCCGTTGGGAGCAGAGTCATGACCCGTCCATCATTTGGGAAGGGCACAAGGCCGGCCGGGAAATTCCATATTGGCAGATGGAAAAGCTGCACAACCTGGAAGCGTTGCCGTCCCATGGTTTTACGGTGGCCTGTTTCCCCGTCAAGATCCGCGACGCCTCTGCAGGCTGGACGCGCGCGGTTGCCATAATTGATGAATGAGGCTGGCCAGCGGGCCCGCCTCGCTGACCAGGAGCCGTAACTGATGACAGACGCTTATATTTGCGATGCCGTGCGCACGCCCATTGGTCGTTTTGGGGGCGCCCTGGCCGCAGTGCGGGCCGACGATCTGGCCGCCATCCCGCTAAAGGCTTTGCTGGAACGCTATCCAGATCTAGATTTCTCGCAGGTCGATGACGTCTTCTTTGGTTGCGCCAATCAGGCCGGTGAAGACAACCGCAATGTGGCGCGCATGGCCAGTCTGCTGGCAGGGCTGCCCGAGTCTGTGCCGGGCAACACGGTCAACCGCCTGTGCGGTTCCGGCCTGGATGCCGTGGGTACGGCAGCGCGGGCGATCCGCTCCGGTGAAGCCGAGCTGATCATTGCCGGTGGCGTTGAGAGCATGTCGCGGGCGCCCTATGTGCTGGGCAAGGCGCCTACCGCTTTTGACCGCAATCAGGCCATTCAGGACACCACCATTGGCTGGCGCTTCATCAACCCGCTGATGAAGAAGCAGTATGGCGTCGACAGCATGCCGGAGACCGGTGAGAACGTGGCGGAGGAATTCGGCGTCTCGCGCGCGGACCAGGATGCCTTTGCGCTGCGCAGTCAGCAGCGCGCTGGCCAGGCATTGGAAAGTGGCCGCTTCGAGCGTGAGATCACGCCGGTGACCATACCACAGCGCCGGGGCGATCCGCTGGTCGTCTCGCGTGATGAACACCCGCGCCCGGACACCACACTGGAAGCGCTGGCCAAGCTGCCGACCCCTTTCCGGGAAGGCGGCACGGTGACGGCTGGCAATGCCTCCGGAGTCAATGACGGCGCGTGTGCGCTGATCATCGCCTCGGAAGCAGCTGCCAAACGCCACGGCCTGCGGCCGCGGGCCCGCATCCTGGGTATGGCGACTGCCGGCGTGGCACCGCGCATTATGGGTATCGGCCCGGCACCGGCGTCACGCAAGCTTCTCGAGCGCCTTAAACTATCCGTTGGCGATCTGGATGTCGTGGAGCTCAATGAAGCTTTCGCATCACAGGGCGTTGCCGTGTTGCGCGAGCTCGGCATACCGGAAGATGGTGAGCACGTAAACCCGAACGGTGGCGCTATTGCCTTGGGTCATCCGCTCGGTATGAGCGGCGCCCGCCTGGCGACCACAGCACTGTTCGAGCTGGAGGCGCGCGAGGGACGCTACGCGCTGTGCACCATGTGCATCGGCGTTGGTCAGGGTATTGCGGTGGTGCTGGAACGGGTTTGACGACCGTTGGCCGAGGCCCGGCAGCCTTGCTGGCCGGGCCGCACGATCAGGGCAGCGGTGAGACCCTGTGGGTGAACCAGATCGCATCGACCTGCTGGGCCAGATCCAGTTTCAGCGTCTGATTGTACATATGCCCGACTTCAGCCAGGCCAAGTTTCTGCAGAGCCCAGCCGGGCACGATCAGGTTCTTGCCGGATTGTGCGAGCTGGTGGTTGATTGACGTGGACGGATAAGATGCTTCGCACGGCAGATCGGGAAACGGCTGACTGTCCCTGCCTTGGGCATAGAGCATCCAGGCCGAGAACGTGGGGATCTGACGTTCCTGACAAAGATGATGCCCCAATGACGAGACCAGACCGCCGCCAGGCCCGACACCAGCGAGCGACAGCGGGCTGTCGTTCCTGGCCAGGTGGAACATGTGGCCGAGCAATACCAGGCACTGATCCGGTCCCAGCCGGCCCAACGCCAGTGTTACCTGGTCCTTCATGAAGTTCTCACGCCTGGCCATGGCTGGCCGCAGTGCTTCATAGCTTGCGGCCGGATGGGCTTCGTGCTGGTAACGGAGGTTGTCTATCAGGTTGCGCACCGTCTGCTGCAGTGTGATGGCCTGTGCGTCCGTGTACACCGTCAGACTGTTCAGTGCGGCTTCCAGGCGGCGTGTCTCTGCCATGATGGACTCGCCGGGCACTGGTTGGAGTGCCTCACGCACTTGCACCAGAGCAGTGTCGTCAGGAGATCCAGCTGCCAAAGACGCAGCCAACTCTGCGACCCAGGGATAAGCTGTATAGGCTGAGCCGATGTCGAATCCAAAGTATTGGTCGACGCAGTCAAGCTTGCGTAACTCATCGTAAAAGGTCGTCTGGGTTTGCCGAAATCCCGCCTTGGGGAAGCGCTCCGCAGCCCCCGCCAGTATGCCGGTAGGCAGGTCATCCCTGTCGCTCCGGCGGGGTGCGGCGTCTCCCAGCGTATCGGTTCGGTCGAGCAGGCTTTGATCGCCGGTGCGAAAGTATTGATCTACCAAGCGGCCATCGGTCCAGCTCAGCTCTTCGCCGACTACCAGGCGTCGTTTGCGGCCCAGTTCGCGTAGCCACCAGAGGCGGAAGTCAGTCTTCTCTCGGATAAAGTGGTTGCTTTCACCCAGCATGACCACCTGCTTCCCGACTGCTGCTTCTAGCAGGGCCTCAACTTCATCGGCGCTTGCCGGTGTCGGTGACAGGCTCTGCGGCTCAAGCGCAAGCGTTTCAATATACAAAGTATTTTGTCCCGGCCTAGGGTTCGATCCTGCGCTGCACCACAGCAACCAGCGTCCTGACGGCGACAAGCGCAATGATCAGAGTTGTCAGCGTGGCAAGGATGGCCAGCAGTGCTTGCGGGGTTGGCCCTGGCTGTGAACCAGCGGCCACGAAACTGGCGCTGGTGAAGGCGGCCAACGGGAAGGTGTAGGCCCACCAGGATGGGAAGAAGGCCAGCCGGATAAAACGTGGAATCTGCAGCAACAGCAGCAGGAACGTAAACAGGGCGATCTGATACAGCATTGTGGCGACGATGCCGGTTTCGCCGGTTAACGCCAGCCAGGACAGGTAGGACACGGCGGGAGGTGCGAGCAGCACCACCAAGGTGGGCCGCATTGGGGGCTCCAGTTCCGGGCCGGTAACCAGTCGGAAAAAGACCAGCGTGACCAGCATGCCCCAGAAGAACAGGCCAATGGCCATGAAGAACCAGCCGACCATTGGATAGCCATCCGGTACGGCAACGAGCGGTACCAGCACATTGCCGACCGCCGGTATGAACCAGGCCGGATTCAGGCTGGGGAGGGGGCGTTCTGTTTCCAGCCAGATGGTGACAATCACCAGCGTCAGTAACAGGTGCAGGCCGGCGCCGACCTTCCACAGCAGACTGGACAGTCCCGGCAAGGCGTCGGCCGTGAGCAGCGCCAGCAGCATCAGGTTGATCGAGATGGCCGGTAGAAAGTTGATCCGCACCGGATGGCGCAATTCCGATGCGACCAAGGTCCAGTGACGGACTGACTTCAGTGCAAAGGCGAGCAGCAGCACGACGAATACTGCGGCGGCAAGAGCGGTCGCCGAGGTGGAGATCACGGCAGGCAGCTGCCAGGCCTGCTCCACCTGCCGCCACACCATTGCCAGGCCGCACAAACCCATGACAGCGGCAAACAGTGGTAACGGCAACTGCTCCAGCCGGGTTCGGGGTGTCTCAGCGGGCACGTTGTGATCTCTCCGTCATCAGGCGAAGTGGTGACCGGCACAGGGCGGGCAAATGCCGTGGCTGGTATTGGGGGGTGATTCAGACACCCACTCGGGCACCCAGTCCCAGCTTTCTCCAGGCGCCTGGCGTCGAACGCGCCGGCAATAGGCACACTGCTGGATCAGGCCATGCTCGTTTAGATAGGCGTGGCTGTCGGGCGTCTTGGGCTCTGCTGAATGCGGTTGCGAGGTCCGAAGGGCATTGACGATCAGCAGCCCGGCCCGCTCAGGCAACGGGTAGCTGATCTGCTGAAACTGGCGGTAAATGCTGGGGCTGGAGCACTCGTACGTGTGCAGCCAGGGCTCACCGCTGGCCAATGCGGCCTCATAGTGCTTGCGATAGTGTTCGCGCAGCACCTCAGGCAAGGCATCGTACAGATTGGCGCCCAGCGTCCAGTGCGCACGAAAGCCCGCGTCGGCGCCGTTTCGTCGGGCAAACTCGAACCAGGCTTGATTGAAGAAGGCCAGGCGACCATCCGCCCAGATGCCGTAGGCCGGATTGTCATGCGCGTCAAGGTGGTCCAGGTCAAAGCCGGCAAGGTACGGCAGAAAGTTGGGGTCGACAGATCGCATCGGCAAAGTCTAGCGACGGCTTGGACAAGCGTCCAATTCGATAGATCGAATCTACCCATGGCTAGGGGCTGTGCCGCATTGTGCCCTCTTGACAGTACAGCGCCTGACCAGTTACTTAGCAAGCTAACTAGTTGCGGTCTGGCTGGAGGGCGAGCTGTTGGAGCAACCTACGGATTTTCTGCTGTCACGGGCGACACGTTCCTGGCGCCGCCTGCTCGATCTTGAACTGCGCCCGCAGGGCGTCACCTATGCCACCTGGGTGACCCTGGCCTATCTGCGCCGCGGTGGCGATGGTCTGCTGCAGAAGGACCTGGCCCAGCTGCTTGCTATTGAGGCGCCAACGCTGGTGCGGATGCTGGACCGGCTCGAGCGCGAGGGCCTGGTAGACCGGCGGCCCGTCGAATCCGACCGCCGTGCCAAGACGGTCCATCTCACGCCTGAGGCACACAAGGTGCTGGGCACCTTTGATGCGATTGCCGGCCGCATGCGTGAGCATCTCTTGGCAGGCATCAGCAACGAAGAACTGGCTACCACCCATCAGGTGCTGACGCGCATCGTGGCCAATGCAGAACAGCATTTCGGAAGTGAGAAATCATGAGTGAATCCAATCCTGCCCATACCGCCTCAGGCACAGCTGGCAAGTTGAGTCGCCGGACTCTGATCGTTGCGATGCTCGCCGTTGCGGCCATCATCAGCAGCGCCTGGTGGGTGTATGACCGTGTCACCCATGTCCACATTACCGATGCCCGGATCGCGGGGACCATGATCACCATCAGCTCACGCGTCCATGGCTGGCTCGATGAGCTGCCGATCGAAACCGGTGACCGGGTCCGGCGCGGTGATTTGCTGCTAGCCATCGATGAACGTGAAGCTGCGTTGGCGCTGGAGGAAGCGGAGCTGCGCATGGCCGTGGCGCGCGCTGAACTGCGCAGAATTCAGGCCGAACGCAGCTGGCGTGAAGCTTCTCTGGCCGCTGCCGACCAGAAAGCCGCCGCCGATTTGCGCGCGGCGCAAAGTGAGGCGACTGCGGCAGAGGTAGAGCTGGAGCAGGCCGAGGCCGACTGGAATCGGGCGCGGTCGCTGCTGGAGCGCGACATGATTTCGCGAGAACTGTTTGATCAGCAACGTAGCTTCTGGCGTCAGGCCGAGCAGCGTTCGCTGTCGGCCAATGCCCGGGTGGAAGCGGCGCAGGCAGCGGTCGCCGCGGCGGAGGCGGCCAAGGCTGAGTTGATCGTGTTTGATGCACGTGAGCTGCAGGCTGAGGCGGCCGTTGAGGATGCGCGGGCGCAGCGTGATCAGCTTGAGATCGCACTGTCCCATCATCGCATCGTCAGCCCGGTTGACGGCGTCATCGACACCGTCTTCCTGGAAGCCGGTGAATACGTTGAGCGAGGCCGGCAGCTGCTGATGCTGCATAATCCGGACGACCTTTGGGTGTCAGCGAATGTGCGCGAGACGCACATTCGTCATCTGCAGCCTGGTGACCGGGCCCGGATTCGTGTTGATGCCTATCCTGGGCTCGAGCTGGAGGGCGAGATTCGCCGAATCGGTCAGGCCACCACCAGTCAGTTTGCGTTGCTGCCGAATCCGAACCCAAGCGGCAACTTCACCAAGATCACGCAGCGCATCGAAGTGCGCATCGACCTTGAACCCAGTGCTGATGTGCAGCTCAAGCCCGGCATGATGGTTGAGGTGAAAATTGGCATCTGAAGCTTCAGCCATTGCAGGCCGGCCGCCAGGTGGGATCCCGCCCGGCATTGAAGCCACTGAGCCGATTCTTGAGAAGTTTCGTGAGTTCGGGCCCAACTACCGCTGGCTGGCGACGTTGACGACGCTGCTCGGCTCATTTGCCACACTGCTTACCGCCACCATCATTAATGTCGCGATTCCCGACATCATGGGCTCGTTGGGCATGACAGAGTCGCAGGCCCAGTGGCTGGCCACCGGGTTCCTGGCGACCACCACAGTTACCATGCTGATTGCCGCCTGGGCGGTTGAGTGCTTCGGCATTGCCCGAACCTTCGTCGTCGCCATGCTGATTTTTGCTGCCGGCTCCGTGGCTGGCGGCCTGGCGCCAACCGGTGAGACCCTGATCGCCGCACGAGTGATACAGGGCGCGGGTGCCGGCCTGATGACACCGCTTGCCATGCTTATCGTCTATCAGGTTTTCCCGGTACACCGCCGTGGCACCGCCATGGGGATCTACGCCGTCGGCATCATTCTGGCGCCGGCACTGGGGCCCGCATTCGGCGGCGCGCTGGTGGATCAGTTCAGCTGGCGCTACGTGTTCTTCATGGCGATTCCCTTTGTCATGGCCAGCCTGCCGATGGCCATCCTGTTTCTGCCGGAGCGCGACCCACAAGCGCGCCGGCCGGATTTCGACTGGACCGGTGTCGTTCTGCTGTCGGTATTCCTGGTGTGTCTGCTGATTGCACTGTCCAACGGACCGGGCTACGGCTGGGGCTCTCCCGAGGTCGCCTGGCTGGCCTTCGGGACCGTGCTGTCCGGTATCGCCTTTTTGTATTGGGAGTGGTACGTCAAAGACCCGCTGATGAATCTGCGGCTTTTTTTGAACGCCCGCTTCCTGGCCGCCGCCGTGGTGACCTTTGTGCTGGGCGCTGGTCTGTTCGGGTCAACCTATGTGCTGCCACTGTTTCTGCAGTCGGTGCAGGGGCTGACGCCGAGCGACTCCGGCCTGATGCTGGTTCCCGCCGGTCTGTTGATGGCGGTGGTGTTTCCAATTGCGGGCCGCCTCAGCGATGAACTGGCACCGCGCAATCTGATTCTGACCGGGCTGACCATATTTGCGTTGTCGACCCTGCTGTTCCGGCATGTGGATGCCAATACGCCCTATGCCACACTGATACTCTGGGTGGCCCTGGGCAGAATCGGCCTGGCGCTGATTTTTCCCTGTCTGAACGCGGCAGCGCTGCGGCCGCTGCCATTGCACCTGCTGGCACAGGGTTCCGGCGCGATCAACTTCCTGCGCCAGCTGGGCGGCGCCTTTGGTGTCAACCTGATCACCATCTACCTGATTCACCGGACGGACGTGCACGCACACGAGCTGGTACTGACGCAGACCGCTGGCAACGCGCAGACCATCCTGATGACCGATTTGTACATGCCAAGGCTCTACATGACGCTCGGCCTGTCTGAGCGGATGTCCGAGCTGGTGTCCATGGGCGCGCTGCAGAACATGGTCATACAGCAGGGCAGTATGCTGGCCTATAGGGACACCTTCGTGGCCATCGCCGTGGTCTTCCTGCTGTGCCTGATTCCTGCCTGGTTCATGGACAAGCGCCGGCCCAACCAATAGCCCATCTGATAACGCCCGCAGTGGCGCCTGTCATGCTGCCGCTTGACACGCTGTCGGCGCGGGCAGAAACTCCGTCAAACAACCAAGTTTCCAGCGATCTGGAGGGGTAGGATATATGCGTAAAGTAGTGGTGGTAGACAGTCTGCGGACCGGTCTGGCGAAGTCCTTTCGGGGCACTTTCAATCTGACTCGGTCTGACGATATGGTCGCGCACTGTATCGACAGTCTGCTCGAGGCCAACCCGGCACTGAAGCCGGATGATGTTGAAGACATCATCCTGGGCATGGCCGGACAGACCGGTGAACAGGGCGGCAATGTCGCACGCAGCGCCGTCGTACTGTCGAAGTTGCCGATTACGGTGCCGGGCACCAGTATCAGCCGGGCCTGTTCTTCCGGGCTCAATGCCATTGCCATGGCGGCCACTCAGATTGGAAGCGGTTGCGCCGAAGTCATCATCGCTGGCGGGGTCGAGTCGATTTCCGGTGGTCGTCGTGGTGAGCCGGGCAAATCAGAGCGCAATCAACGCATCAAGGAAGAAAAGCCGGAACTGTTCATGGCAATGGGCGACACCGCCGAAGTGGTGGCACGCCGCTATAAAATCAGTCGTGAGGCTCAGGACGCCTATGCGCTGCAAAGCCAGCAGCGCTATGCGCGTTCCGTTGATGCCGGGTACGTGGCTGAAGAGATCGTGCCCATGTCCGTGAAATGGAAGCAGGTCGACAAGGCAACCGGTGAAGAGCGGACCCTCGATGGTGTCGTCGATCGCGATGAATGCAACCGTCCGGAGACCACTGCCGAAGGCCTAGCCAAGCTTGCACCGGCCTTCAAGGACGATGGTAGCGTCACCGCGGGCAACTCATCGCAATTGTCCGATGGTGCCAGCATGACGCTGTTGATGAGCGAAGAGAAAGCAAAATCACTCGGTCTGAAGCCATTGGGTTATTTCCATGGCTTTGCTGTGGCCGGATGTGAGCCGGATGAGATGGGCATTGGGCCGGTTTTCGCCATTCCCAAGCTGCTCAAGTACAAGGGCATGAAGGTCAGTGATATTGACCTGTGGGAGCTGAATGAGGCTTTCGCCGTGCAGACCTTGTACTGCCGCGACAAGCTGGAAATCGACAACGACCGCTACAACGTTAATGGTGGTTCCATATCTATCGGTCACCCTTATGGCATGACGGGTTCTCGCCTTACCGGTACCCTGCTCAGAGAGCTCAGACGGCAAGGAAAACAATGGGGTGTGGTCACCATGTGTATCGGTGGTGGTATGGGTGCGGCCGGGCTGTTCGAGGCCATCAACTGACGTGTGCGCGCACGCAGCGCCTGTTGGCGCTGGTGATGGGCCTGGGTATGGGCGTGGTGCTGAGTGGCTGCATGCTGTTGCCGCCGCCGTCGCCCGCCAACCCCATGGCTGTATTACCCGGCGACATGCTGTCGCCGGATGTGCCACGAGCGCATGACACGCTGGTCATTCTGCTGCCCGGGCGCGGAGCGCGGGCGGCAGACTTCAGGCAGCGTGGGTTTTTCGATGCCGCGGCAGGACATCCCTTTGACCTGGTCGCGGCGGATGCGCACTTCGGTTATTACCGAGAGCGCACCATCATCGAGCGCCTGCATGAGGACGTGATAGGGCCGGCCAAAGCAGCCGGTTATCGCGAGATCTGGCTGGCTGGGATATCTGCCGGAGCCTTTGGGGCGCTGATGTACGCCGCCGCGGAGGACGTGGATGGATTGATTCTGCTCGCACCTTATCCTGGTGATCGCGATCTGGTTGCGGAGATCTCCGAAGCTGGCGGGCTGCAGTACTGGGATGCCGACAACAGCACAGCGGGTCAGGCGCATCAGCGCGTGGTCTGGCGCTACCTGCAGTCGATGCCCGAGGAATCGCCGCACTTGAAGGTTCGGCTGGGCTACGGGACAGATGACAATTTTGCATCTGCCGCGGAGCTGCTTGCGACGACGCTGTCATCAGAGCAGGTGTATCAGACCCCGGGCGGTCATCGATGGCCGGTCTGGCTCACGCTGTGGCGTGACATTTTGCGGACCGGTTTGCAGGAACCTTTGGTAGATTCTGGGCGAGCTGCCTATAATGACGGGGTGGAAACGGGATTAGCACACCCGGTTTCCAAGTTAGTTAAAGTCAGAACAGGGGATTGAGACCATGAGTAGAGCACAAGGCTCCGCTGCTTTGCGTCTGGACGAAAGTGACAGCGCCAAGTCTGAAGCGGCTGAACAAATCCTGGATGCCTTTGCCCGGCGCGCCAAGCGACTTGGTATCCGGGCCATCATTATTGATGACGTCGCCCGCGATCTGGGTATGAGCAAGAAGACCATCTATCAGCATTTCCGCTCCAAGGAAGCCTTGGTCGAAGGGCTGGTGGAACGTTGGCACCAACGCCTGGAGACGCCGATACCGGACGGCGATCCGGTTGAGATCATGCGTGAATGGGTGGTCAGCTGGAACGACAACAACGATCGTTACTCACCCGAGTTCTGGGAAGAGCTGGCCACTGACTATCCCCATTTGCACGAGGCTTACCTTGCTCACGTCAGTGAGAAGAAGCGCATGCTGGGGAAACGCCTAAACCCCCTGATGAAGTCGAGCGTCAAGCAGCGCTTCGCGTGGGAGTGCTACAGTCTCCTGCTCGATGCCGCCCGGCGCCCCGAGTTCCAGCAGGCCGTGGGCATGAACAAGCCTGAGGCACTGATGGCAGCTCTGGATCTCTGGATCGACGGTTGCCTGGACTTGTCCAAACGTTAATTTGCAGCGTCCACAATGGCGGCCACCAGCGCCGCCCGGGCGCCGCTCAGGTCGGCGCCTACGGCGGTCGGCCAGGCTGAGTTGGTGACGATGACCAGGTTGTCCTCCGGCACCATGTGAATCAGCTGACCGAAAATGCCGCGCGCCTGAAAGCTGCCGTCGGCCAGCGTCCACCAGAAGTAGCCATAGCCATCGCCGTTTGGGAAAGGCGTTTGCAGTTGATTGCTGGTTGCCGCTTCGACCCAGCCTTCCGGCAGTATCCGCTCGCCGTTGTGTGTGCCGTCGCCGAGCATGAACAGGCCGAGCCGCGCGTAGTCTCGCAGCGAGACGGCCATGCAGCAGCCACCCCGCTCATGGCCCTGGGTGTCGAGCTGCCAGGCCGCATCATGCTCCATGCCCAGTGGCTGCCAGAGCGTCTCCTGCAGATACTCAGCCAGTGAGCGGCCGGTGGCGCGTGACAGCACAAAGCCCACCAGGTCGGTCTCTCCCGTGTTGTAGTTGAACAGAGTCCCTGGTGCGTGCTGTCGCTCAAGATTGGCAAGATAGCTCAGTATCGGGTTAACCGCCGGGTCGTCTGACGGCGTGTTATAGATGCGTCCGATGTCCGATTCCGG
>SKXG01000417.1 GCA_007128525.1 Pseudomonadales bacterium
GCGTTGCAGTAGCAGCTCGGCATCGCGCTGCTGGAGGTTGTCCCGAACTAGACAGATCACGTTGGGGAGGCCGTTGATCTCCACAGCGACAGCGGAGACGTGCCCCGGAAAGGTATAACCGTCTTTGATGGTCAGCATCAGTTCCACGTCATTGACGCGCTGCTTCTCTTTGAGCAGATCGGCGATGCTCAGTATGTCTGTGTGATCGACGACGATAGGCAGGTGCTGGACGCGCTTGCGCAGAATTTCCTCACGCTCGTAGCCCAGGGACTGCAGCATGGTGTCGTTGATATCGAGGATCCGGCCGTTTTCCAGGCTGATAATGGCAATGCCGTCCGGGCTGTTGAAGAAGATCCGCGCGAACTTCTCTTCGCTCTCCCGCAGCGCGAGTTCGGTCTGACGGCGCAGGCTGATGTCTCGGCCCACGCAGAGCAGGCAACGCTCGCCGTCGATCTCAATGCGGCGGATCGAGATTTCCGTATGGAGCAGTTCACCATTTTTTGCCCGCAGCTGGGTTTCGAAATCCTTGACTTCGATTTCGCTGTCGAGCAGGTCGTGCAGTCGCTGTGTGTCGCCGGCATGGTGCCAGATCTTCAGGTCTTCGGCCCGTACGTTGATGGCTTCATCTCTTGTATAGCCAACGAGTCGGCTGAAGCTGCCATTGAAATCCAGAACGCGCCGGTCTTTCTCGCGCAGGATCAAAATGGCGTCGGGGCTGGCATGGAAGATGGTGCTGAAGCGTGACTGGCTGTCGCGCAACTGGCGTTCGGTCTGGACCTTGTCCGTAATCAGGCGTCCGGTAACCACAACACCTTCGACACCTGGGGTGTTGCTCAGGCCAACAACCTGCAGATCGACGAAGCAGTCATGCGGCAAGGTCAGGCGAACCTGTGGCAGATGAAAGCGCCGATGATTGCGGCGCAGCGAGCTGCGCAACACCTTGACGAATTCACCCCGGCTGTCGGGGTGCACCCACTTCAGTGGCGAGGTGTTCAGCAGGTTCTGACGGTCCTGTCCCAGAATCTGCGCCGTTCTGGGGTTCAGATAGCTGATGCGGCCCCTGGTGTTGACGACGAAGGTCAGCTCACCAGTGTTCTCGATAATGCCGCGAAAGCGTGACTCACTGACGGCGAGTGCGCGCCGTGTCTCGCGCTGTTCCGTCAGGTCGAGCAGCTGGACCAGTGCCTGGGTAGGCTGGCCGTTGGTGTCACGCAGCAGGTGCACGTAAATCAGCAACAGCATGCGTTCGCCATTGGCAAACTGCAGATCCCGTTCAAACTTCAGATGGCTTTGCTCGCCGGCGCGGAACAGACGACGCTCCGGCATCAGGTCTGCCCAGACGTCGTCGCCCAGCACCTCGTGCAGCGTTCGACCCTGGAGATCGTTGATGTCTGCGGGGACAGCGCCGCTAGCGGCAAGCAGGTCGATCAACGCCTGATTGGTGCGCTGAATGCGACCCTCCATGTCGATCATCATCATCGGTGCCGGTGCGAGCCCAAAGGCCAGGTCCAGGTCTCTGATGTCGATATCCGGCTGGTGACGTTTGGGGTCCCAGCGCAGCAGGGCAGCGGCCAGCACATAGACGGGTATCCAGGCCAGTACCGCCAGGTTCATCGGCTGTGCTGTCAGCGCCGGCAGCAGTAGTGGCTGAACCAGTGTGGCAATGCTGATCAGGCCCAGCAAGGGCAGCAGCCAGCGCTGGTCTCGAGGGATGCCGGCGCACAACAGGGCCAGCAGCAGCAAACCAGCCGCCAGGGTTGTGGCGTTGAAAGTGAGGCTCAGCAACCCGGCGGTGGTCGCCACGGGCATGGCTGCCGTGACTGCCGAGGCCGGCAGATTTGGCAGCTGCCGTCGGGTCGTCAGCTGTCCCCCAGTTTGGTCGTTAATCATGACTTGCCCTATCCTTGGGCTTTGTTGGACTTGTTGGGCCTGTGACTTTGCGGATCTGAAGCGTCAACGTGACATTGTTCGGTGACGTTGTTCGCAAACCTCCAGGTCCGAGCCATGGGTATTGCTATGAATGTTGACCTGATAGTGCAGACAAAGGGACAAGGGCTCTATGACGTCACGCACAAAGTTAGGAAAGCGTTAGATCAAGCCGCGATCCGGGATGGCCTGGCCACGGTGTTCGTCTGCCACACGTCGGCCAGCCTGTGCATACAGGAAAATGCCGACCCAAGTGCCAGGCGAGACCTTGAGGCCTGGCTGGCGCGGCTGGTTCCGGAGCGGGATGCGTTGTATACGCACACCCAGGAAGGCCCCGATGACATGCCGGCGCACATCAAGGCGGCGCTGACGGCAACTAGTCTGGGTATCCCCGTGGCCGACGGCCAGATGGTGCTGGGCACCTGGCAGGGGATCTATCTGTGGGAGCATCGTCACGGCGCTGCGCAGCGACGGCTGGTCGTCAACCTGATGGGGCAGTAGCCACTGGCCGCCTGACTTTCGCCGCTGGCCAGTCAGCCAGCCAGTCAATAGAACCGGGGTCGCCCGGTGTCGAGCTTGTCTTTCTGTTCTTCCAGCCAGCGTTTGTGGCCTTCCGGGTCGAGGATCGCCGAGCAGAAGTACTGCAATAGTTCCTTGTGGGTCTGCGCAAGCCGGTGGCGAGCCATGGCCTGCTCGCCGGCCTTGCTGTTGATGAAGCGGAAACAGGCCGTCAGGTCCTGGTCTGCTCCCAGCACATCGGCTATGGCGTCGCTCAAAGTGTCGTGTACCGGCTCGAGATCTTCTTCAACCAGGCCAGCCTCGGCGGGGCTCAGCACCAGCTGCGACCAGATGGTGCACATGTAGATCTGGTAGAGCTCGCGATCCAGGAAGGCATCCGTCACCTGGGCCTGTTCGGCGACCTGGCTCAGCATCGGCTGCAACATCTCACGGTATTCGTCTTTCGTGTAACGCATGTCGACTTGTGATCCGGTCAGTGTCTGGTTTCGTCGGGCGCCGGGCCCTGGGCCATGGATTTCAGTTCCTCGATGGTCCTTGTCAGCCGGTCGAGCTGGGCAAAAATGTCTCTTAGATTCACCGGCTCGCCACCAGAACCTGCATGGCCGGTCATTGTACTGAGCTTTGACCAGTGCTTGCGCAACCGCCGCTCGCTGTCGCGTTCAGTGGCAACATATCGGCCAAGCAGCGCACCACTTTCAATATCGATGTCTGGGTCCTGAAACAGTTCCGACAACGGATCGCGGCCTGATCCGGGTTGATCATAGCTCAGCAGCATCTCGAACTTGTCACGGTCACTGTGCTGGCTGCGGGCAAAACGGAGTTGTTCGTCCAGCTCTGCCTGCAGGGCGGGGTTTATGGCTGAGGTATCCGCACCCAGCTCGTACAGGCGGCGCTGGAACGCGGCCGCCTGTTCAGCACTGCGCAGCGCGACCAACTGCAGGGTTTCAGCGAGGTTGCGGTCGTTGGTATGTGCGGACCAGGCGCTCAGCAGCCGCTGTGCGTGCGCTTCACCCGCGGCAATGGCCTGCATGGTGCTGATATAAGTGGGTCTGGCGCTTGTTCCATCGCCTGTTCCGGCACCTGTTCCAGCAATGGGCCCTGCACCGGTATCGGCGCCAGCAATAGGTTCGTTCGCAGGAACTTGGCTGCTCGACGTGGTTCTCAGCTTCCAGGCATGCGGCCAGGCATGCGGTAAGGTCCTGGGCATCTAAGGACTCCTGTTGCCCGCCAGCGGGCTGCATTGGACGATAGCGTACGCGGAATCACACACGGGGAGAACCGATGACGGACGTGAATTTCCCGCCTCGGCCGGAGGCGCCGCTCAAGGTGGCGGTGAGCAGCTGCCTGCTGGGCAGCGAGGTCCGCTACGATGGCGGGCACAAGCGCAGCTCGCTGTGCCACGGCGCACTTGAGGGGCTGTTCGAGATGCGCGGGCTCTGCCCCGAAGTGGGTATCGGCATGGGCGTGCCTCGAGATCCCATACAGCTGGTTGGCGACCTTGCCGCTCCGCGGGCCCAGGGCGTCAAGGCGCCAGACCTCGACGTGACGGACGCACTGGCCGGCTACGCACAACAAATCAGCCCGCAGCTCGATGACATTGCCGGCTACATCTTTATCAAGAACTCACCGAGCTGCGGGCTGTTCCGGGTCAAGGTTTATCCGCCCAAGGGTGGTGCGCCAACGGCCAAGGGTCGGGGCATCTATGCGGCCGAGCTGACCCGCCTCAGACCGCAGCTGCCGGTGGAGGAGAATGGCCGGCTGGAAGATGCCGTGCTGCGCGAAAACTTTGTCATGCGGGCGTTTTGCTATGCACATTGGCAGGCGCTGCTGGCAACGGGCCTGACGGCCGCCAGGCTGATCGAATTTCACAGCCGCTATAAGTATCTGCTGATGGCGCACAGTGTCCGGCACTATCAACAGGCCGGCAAACTGCTCAGTAACCTGAAGCAGAACCTGGACGCTGTGGCCGACAGCTACTTTGGCGTTCTGATGGCAGGGCTGGCCTGTCCCGCCACGCGCGGTGGGCACAGCAATGTTCTGCAGCATCTGCAGGGCTATGTCAGTGATGCGATGGACGCATCGGCCCGCCAGGAGCTGGCGTCGACCATCGACAGTTATCGCAAGGGCGAAGTGCCACTGCTGGCGCCGCTGACACTGCTCAGGCACCACCTTGGCCGGCATGGCAGTGACTATGTTCTGGCACAGACCTATCTTGAGCCCCATCCGCCCGCGGCCGGACTGAGGCGCGCGCTTTGACGGCCGCGTCTCCGCCACGCAGCCTGGTCTGGCTGCGCAACGATCTGCGCCTGCGCGACAACCCGGCCCTCGATGCGGCGCGGCGGGAAGGGCCTGTGGTCGCCGTGTATTGCTGGTGTCCGGCGCAGTGGCGCAGCCATGGCACGGGGCCACGCCGGATGGCATTCATCCTGCGCTGCCTGCGGGCGCTGTCGGCTGATCTGGCGGAACGCGGCATACCGCTTCGCATTCTGATGGCCAAGCATTTCAGTGAGGTGCCTGCTGGTCTACAGGCGCTGGCCAGAGAGCTTGGCATCAATGCGCTGCACTTCAATGCCGAATACCCTGTTGATGAGCAGCAACGGGACCACAGTGTGCAAGTGCTGCTTGAAGCGCATGGTGTGTCGGTGGCCGTTCACCATGGCGCTGTGCTGACGCCACCCGGCAGCATTCGAACCAATGCCGGCAAGATGCCAGTGGTGTACTCGGCGTTCCGGCGGCGCTGGCTCGCGAGGACGCAGGCTGGTGAAGGGCAGCCGCTGGCGCTGATTCCAACGCAGACCTGGCCGGTGCTGAATGGCAAGGCCATGACCTCGGATCCGCTGCCGGACCCTGACGATGTGGATGAGGCGCTGCTGGCAGATCTCTGGCCCGGTGGCGAGAATGAAGCGCTGCGCCGCCTGCGCCGCTTCATGGAAGGCCCGCTCGTTGATTACCGGGAGCAGCGGGACCTGCCGGCCAGCCCCGGCACTTCCCGCCTGTCGCCCTATCTGGCGGTAGGCTGTCTGTCTCCACGGCAGGCGCTGGCGGCAGCAATGCGCGCCAATCATGGGCGCCGCAGTGGCGGCCGGCCCGGCCCCGATGCCTGGATCAACGAACTGCTCTGGCGCGAGTTCTACCAGCACCTGACCGCGGCTCTGCCGCAGCTGAGCCAGGGCCGGGCCTTCAAGCCGGAAACCGAACGGCTGCCGTGGCGCGATGACCCGGATGCGCTTGCGGCCTGGCAGCAGGGACGCACCGGCTATCCGCTGGTGGATGCCGGCATGCGCCAGCTCAATGCCCAGGGCTGGATGCACAACCGGCTGCGGATGGTCTGTGCGATGTTTTTGAGCAAGCACCTGCTGCTGGACTGGCGGCAGGGAGAAGCCTGGTTCATGCAGCAGCTCATTGATGGTGACTTTGCCGCCAACAACGGCGGCTGGCAGTGGAGCGCGTCGACCGGTTGTGATGCGGTGCCCTATTTTCGCATCTTCAACCCCATTACCCAGGCGCAGCGCTTTGATGCCGATGGCGCCTTTGTTCGCGAGTGGGTGCCGGAGCTCAAGGCGCTGCCGGCCCCGGACATTTTTGAACCCTGGAAAGCACCGGTACTGGCGCCGGACTATCCAGAACCCATCGTCGACCACAAAGCCGCCCGCGCGCGCGCCCTGGCGGCGTTTAAGTCTTTAGCAGGCCGTTGAAAACCGGTTTAGGCACAAGCCTTGCGGTTTAGGCACAAGCCTTGCATCAGCAGCTGCCAGCCAACATGGATGGAAGACTGCAGGAGCGGAAGATGATGCAATTGAACCTTGGCCAGGACACGCGGATCTACGCCACTATGCCCCCTTCATCGCCCGACAAGTCTGGCTGGAATCCCAAGCAGGGTGACATCTACCTGTTCATTTACCAGATTCGTGCGCAGTCGTCCGACGCTGCCGGTGCTGCCCGCTACTGCACCTTGCTGGCCGCCGCGCATTCGCGCGAAGCGGCAGAGCAGATTGCCATCAACGAAGTCCATCAGCAGGGATGGCACATCCTGCGCACGGATACGGCGGCGCGACTGTCGCCCGAAGCGCTGCTGGAAGAAGATGCCACGCGGCTCAGCATGCTCAAGCGCTTCGGCGTGCACTTTGCGCTGAGTTGATCTTGGCGAGATGCGTCGGCACTACTGTGCCGGCGCATCCTGCCAGTTGCCATCGATCGTTGTCTCCTGCAGCGACTGCTGCCGGTAAAGTTCGAAATACCGTCCCCGCAGTGCCATCAGCTCCGCATGCGTACCCTGCTCCACAATTTGACCATCGCGCACCAGAATGATGCGCGTGGCGTTGCGAATCGTGGACAGCCGGTGCGCAATGACGAAGCTGATCCGCCCGCGCAGCACATGGACCAGCGCGTTTTGCACACGCTGTTCGGTCTCGGTATCCACAGACGATGTGGCTTCGTCCATGACCAGGATTTCCGGGTCCGCCAGAATTGCGCGCGCAAACGACACCAACTGCTTCTGCCCGGCCGACAGCCGGCCACCGCCCTCTCCAACCTGGGTGTCGAAGCCATCCTCCATGCTGAAGATGAAGTCGGCACCCGCCAGCCGCGCCGCCTCTTCGACTTCAGCGTCGGTTGCATCGAGCCGGCCGTAGCGGATGTTCTCCCGCACCGTGCCGCTGAAGATGTGCGCCGCCTGCAACACCATGCCCAGGTTCGACTGCAGCCAGTGCAACGACCGCAAGCGGTAGTCAATGCCGTCGATCAGCACCTCGCCGGATGTCGGCTCGTAGAAGCGACAGATCAGATTGACCAATGTGCTCTTGCCGCCACCGGTCGGCCCGACTATGGCAATGACATCGCCTTTGCGAGCACTGAGGTTGATCTGCCGCAGCACTTGCCGGCCGCTGTTATAGGCAAAGCTGACATTGCGCAGCTCAATTTCCTGGATGGCCGTTTTGCCGCCATCCAGCGCCAGGGCCGGATCATTGCTGTCGCGGTGCGCCAGCATGGTCTCGCGCACGGTCTCGCTGTCCTGCACCTCGGGCTCGGCCTTGATCAGGCTGATGACGCGTTCGGCTGATGCCTGCGCCATCTGCATTTCGGCGAACCAGTGGCCCATCTGCTCCACGGGCTCGAAGAAGTGCCGGGCGTAGGTCATGAACGCGATCAGCGTACCGGCCGTGATCAGCCCGCCGAGCAGGTCGATGCCGCCCACGGCCAGGGTCAGGCCCATGGCCAGACTCGCCAGCGTCAGCACCAGCGGCACATAGATGGCGGCCAGTACCTTGTTGCGCACGGAGGCGGTGTACATGGTGGATGTCAGACCACCAAAGTCCCGCTGATTGGCGCGCTCCCGGACGAAAGCCTTACTGGTCAGCACCCCCATGATCGCTTCGTTGTAATTCGCGGTGATGCGGGAGTTGGTCTGCCGCACGGCACGTGCGCTGGCCAGTATCCGTTTCTGGAACTTCATGCTGATCCACGCGAGCACCGGCAGCACGGTAAAGGCCAGCGCGGCCAGCTTCGGGTTCATCGCAAACATCGCAATGGCGATGCCGAGCATCAGCACCGAACCCCACACGAGATCCAGCAGACCCCAGACCAGGATATTCGTCAGGCGCTCGCAGTCCGACGTCATCCGCGCCATCAGCCAGCCGGCAGGGCGGTGGTCGTAAAACGAGAACGACAGCCGCTGCAGGTTCTCGAACCCGTCGCGGCGGATGTCGTGGCTCATGTGCGTGCGCAGCTTGCCACCGGCCCAGATAAACGAGCCCACGGACGCAGCCAGCACCAGAACACAGGCAACGTACACCAGGCCATAGCCGACCAGGTTGGTGTCGCTGCCACGCTCTGCCACTGTGTCGATCAGCGAGCGCGTGATCAGCGGCAGGCTCACTTCGATCAATGCCGTGATCACCGCAAAGGCGGCCAACAGCCACAGTTCACGCCTATAGGGTTTGGCGTACGCGAACAGTTCGCGCCACAGGCCAAAGCGCATGCCGCGCGCCAGAGCTGCGTCGTCAAATCCGTCATCGAAATCATCATCATCGTACATGGCTGAATCTCATCGCGTGGTTTCGATGTCCTGCTCAATCTCGCGATCAAGCGCACCCTGGATTTCGCACAGACGCCGATACGGTCCGTCTTCGGCCAGCAACGACTGGTGTGTGCCGAGCTGTGCGATCCGGCCCTGTTCCATGACCAGAATGCGATCGGCATGCATCACCGAGGTCAGGCGATGCGCAATGATCAGCGTGGTCTGCCGTCCCTTGCGCGACTTCAGTGCCGACAGGATCTGCTGTTCGGTGCCGGTGTCGACGGCCGACAGCGAGTCATCCAGGATCAGTACCGGCGGGTCCTTGAGCAGGGCGCGCGCCAGCGCCAGGCGCTGACGCTGGCCGCCGGACAGCGTGACGCCGCGTTCACCGACCATGGCGTGATAGCCCTCCGGCATGGCAACGATGGACTCGTGTATGGCCGCATCCTGACAGGCCAGCTCGAGCGCGCCATGATCGGCGCCCGGTTCGCCCACCCGCACGTTGTCCGCGATGCTGCGCGAATACAGAAAGGGATCCTGCAGCACAACGCCGAACTGCGCCCGCAGCCACTGCCGGTTCAGTGTGGCAATGTCCTTGCCGTCCAGTTCAATACTGCCTTCCTGTGGCCGGTACAGACGCAGCAACAGCCGGATCAACGTCGATTTGCCAGCACCGGGCGGGCCGATAATCGCCAGGGTTTCACCCGCCGGCACATGCAGGTCGAAGTCGTTCAACACCGGCTGGCCGGTCTGGTACGCAAAGCCCACCCCTTTGAGCTGCAGGTCACCACGCGCACGCTCAACGTCCGGCATGGCTTCCTGCGATTCCTCCGGTTCGCTCAGCACCTCGTTGATCCGGCCCAGTGCCACCACGGCTTTGCCCGTATCCGTCAGCACCCGGCCCAGCTGTCGTACTGGCCAAAGCACCATGTTGATACAGGTCAGGAACGCGAACAGGGTGCCCACGGTGATGCTGCCTTCGATGATGAACCAGGCACCGACCAGAAGGACGATGCCGATCTGCAGCAACGACAGCGACTCACTGATGCTCCAGTACACACCCATCAGCCGGATCAGCCGGTTGTTGTGGTCGCGAAAGTTGGCGTTTCTGGCGCCAAACTTCTCGATCTCAAACTCCTGCCGTGCAAAAGCCCGGACCACGCGGATGCCGGTCAGGTTTTCCTGCAGCACTGCCGTCATCTCGCCTTCGGCCTCGTCCGTCGCCTGGAACACACGCTTGACCTGTTGAAAGAAGAGATAGGCGAACGCGATCAGCACCGGCATCAATACCAGCGAAGCCCAGGCCAGCCGCACATCCATCCAGAACAGGATCGGGATCAGCGTCAGCAACAGCATCACTGCGCGGCCGATTTCCACCACGTCACTGGACAGAAACACCCGCAGCGTCTCGACATCCGAGCTGCAGCGCTGAATCAGATCGCCGGTGTCGGCCCGGTCGTAGAATCCGGCCTCCAAGTGGTGCAGCCGCCAGAACAGGGCCTCGCGGGCGCGCCGTACGATGTCCTCGGACGCGATGGCGGCCCAGCGGCCACGCCAGTACATGAAGTAGCCGCTGATGCCCGTCAGCACAACGGCGGCCAGCGCCGACAGCCAAAGATAGGCCGCAATGGACTCGTAACCGCTGACATGGAGCAGCGGCATCAGCCAGGGGGTTGCTTCGGCCAGGTCTTGCGCCACGGCAACGTCAATGGCATAGCGTGCGATCAGCGGCGCGCTGAACATCAGCAGGCTGGTCACGGCCATGGCGAGTATCGCCATGCTGTAACGCAGTCGCTGTCCCTCGGTGATGTGCCAGAGGCTGTTGTTTTTCAGGTTCACGGTCGTATCCCGGTTTCTTGTTTTTTCAAGTGCGGGGGGACGACCTGGGTCAGGCGGACCACACCCGCTCGAGGCATCGGCCCCGGTGCAGGGGCTGGGCGAGTGGTCCGGGTCTTGGAAGCAGTACTTGTCGGAAGGGCGCGCGAGGCGCCTAAAGCAGGCTCAGGACGAACTCACCCGATGCAGATATGCGGCATCTGATATCTGGACACTGTCTTCATCGGCGGTCCTCCTGAGGCTGTGGCGCACCAGAGCGGTGCTCGTCCACTTTGGGCGCGGGAGTTTACGCCGATCGGCGGGGGATGCCAAGCCCGGTGATGCCCGGTCGCGAGGGCTCATTCTGGTCAGCAACAACACCCGCGAGTTCGAACGCGTCTCCGGTCTGCGCCTGGAAAATTGGCTGTAGTTTTTTGCCCACGCCCGAAACTCGCTACAATGCTCTGTTTTCGGCCGCACCAAGACCTGAAGGCTCAAGGGCCAGGCGGCCACAATTGCTGGAGGCGATATGTCGGAAGCTGCGCAGAACCTGCTCGATATCCTGAACCTGGAAACCATCGAGATGAACCTGTTCCGGGCGCGCAACGAGCATGCCCGGATGGGGCGGCTGTTCGGTGGTCAGGTACTGGCGCAGTGTCTGCGGGCGGCATCGAATACCGTTGACGGGCGGCTGCCGCACTCACTGCACGCCTACTTCCTGCGCCCTGGGGACCCATCGGTGCCGATCCTGTGTGACGTTGAGCGGATCCGGGACGGCAAGAGCTTCACCACCCGACGCGTTGTGGCCATCCAGCACGGCCGCGCCATCTTCAATATGGACGCCTCCTTCCAGGTCGACGAAACCGGCTTCACCCATGGCGACCCGATGCCGAACGTGCCGTCGGCCGAGTCCCTTGAGGACGACCGGGTGCTGGCCGAGCGCAACAGCGATCCGAAGTCGCCGTGGGGCTTTATGGCCCGGTTTGAACGGCCGTTCGAGACGCGCTCGGTCTATCAGGATGGCCGCGAGCGTTCCGAGCGGGAGCGCTACTGGAACCCGGTCTGGATCCGGTTTCGGGACAAAGTGCCGGCGGATGATCAAGGGTTGGCGCACTGCCTGCTCGCCTATGCGTCAGACATGGGGCTGGTGAGTTCCGCGATCATGCCGCACATGGGCCGCACCGACCGCAGCAAGCTGCAGACGGCCAGTCTGGACCACTCGCTGTGGTTCCACCGCCCGTTCAATGTGGAAGACTGGATTCTGTTCGTGCGCCGCACGACCACGGCGGTCGGCTCGCGGGGCATGAACCATGCCGAATTCTTCGACCGCAACGGCAACCTGATTGCATCGGCAGCGCAGGAAGGTTTGATGCGCATGGTCGATCCCAAGCGCAAGTCCGGCAAGCGTGCCCAGGCCGAGTCGGAGAAGAGTGCCGAGCAGGAACAGACCGGCGAGTAAGGCGCGCTAAAGCGTGTCGGCCGCCGGTTGTTCGTTGAAGTATTCGACGTCGACCAGGGCCAGCTCGGCGCCGGCGAACGCGGCATAAGCGCGCAGATAGCCGGCACTGTCGCTTGGAAAGGCGATCTGCAGGCCGTGGCCGCCGACGATGCCGGCGGTCGGATCCACCGGCAGCCAGTGGCCGTCGACAGCCACCAGGTTCCAGGCATGCAGGTACAGGCCCGGCTCTTCATCGCCTGCATAGTTGAGTCCGACCACCGTGTGCGTCGCCAGCCCGGCCGCGCGCGCCAGCGCAGTGAACAGATCCGCGAACTCCGTGCAGTCTCCGTAACCCCGATCCAGCGCATCTAGCAGGCCGAGCACCGGCTTGCCGGGGCGGTAGTTGAGCCGGTCGTAGACGTAGCGTGTCAGCGCCTCCACCTGACTGCGTTCGTCACGCAGCGCCGCAGGTGACAGTGCGCGCTGCAGTTCCGCCTGCACCCGGGGATGATCCCGAGGCAGGTGACGCCCGCTGAGGCCGCCCGGTGCGGGTGTGCTGCTGGCGCCTGTGGCGGCGGTGTCAGCATCAAGCTTGAGCAGCCAGGGCTCATCGGGGGCTGCCGGTTCGCGCCATTGCAGACCTGGCATGTCGGCCAGCGAGCGGGCGATGTCCGGCGATACGCCCAGGGTCGCTCGGCGCACATTCAGCGGGCTGTCCACCTGGCGGTCCAGACGCGCCAACCGGGCTTCGTTGCCAACCGGTATGGGCGACAGCAGTGGCGCGCCGGAATCGCTGCTGCGCTGCAGCGCCAGAAATCCGGCCAGCTCTGGCCGGTCGTTGCGCTGAAAAGTGAACAGCTCGGCAACGGCCATGGCCCCCGGCACCAGGTGCTCATCGAGGTAGAAGACTTCATCGTCGCCATCGGCCCGGCGCAGCAGGAAGCCGGCCCCGGGGGCCAGCGCGCGGGCCCGCCAGCGCTGCTCGTTCACAGTCAGATCTTCCAGGTTCAGCGTGCGCGCGGTCAGTTCGGACTCACCGTTGACGGCCTCATCGAGCTGCAGCTCCAGGCTCAGATGGTCGCGCAGCCGGTAATCGACGGCGAACTCAGTATCGGTGCGGTCCGGGTCGCTGTGCGTCACGCGGTAGCGGTGGCCGTCACCGGCCAGGCGGGTCCAGCTTTGCTGCGCGCCATCGTTGAGCCAGCTTTGCCGCTCGGCCTGCAACAGGCGGTGTGGTGGTCGCAGGCTGAACAGCAGCGCCTCCGTGGTATGCCGGGAGACCTCATCGGTGAGGTCCATCTGCAGGGCGCTGGTGAAGTGAATGCCGTCGGCGTCCATCGCAATGCGGCTCTGATAGGTGCCGATCGGGCGGCCCAGGTACTGAATGCGATAGTCGTAAGTGCCCTGCATGGCCTGGGTCAGCGGCACAACCCCGCCTGCGCCCGTCCAGGCATGCAGCAGGACGCCGCCCAGCAGCGCCAGGCTCAGCACAGCCAGCAGCAGGGGTCCGAGACGGTGATGTAGGGCCGGACGGGATGCAGTCATCCGACCAGTATATAGGTAGCGGGCCATCGGCCGCGAAACCTGACCGCGGAACCGTTAAACTGGACCGCTTTGCGACCACAGCTGTAGAAGAGAGCCATGAGCAACGCCAAAGCGCCAGAATCAGATAAAGAGTCCGGCAAAGAGCCAGGCAAGGACTTTATCCGCACCCGGATCCGGGACGATGTCGATGCCGGCCGGGTGCAGACCGTGGTCACGCGTTTCCCACCGGAGCCGAACGGCTACCTGCACATCGGGCATGCCAAGTCGATCTGCCTGAACTTCGGCGTGGCCGAAGAGTTTGGCGGTGAGTGTTATCTGCGCTTTGACGACACCAACCCCGAGAAAGAGAACGTCGACTATGTCACCGCGATCCAGCGCGATGTGCGCTGGCTGGGTTTCGACTGGGGTGACCGGCTGACCTTTGCGTCCGACTATTTTCTCGAGCTGTACAACTTCGCCGAAGAGCTGATTCAAACCGGCAAAGCTTTCGTCTGCAGCCTGTCGGCAGAGCAGATGCGCGAGATGCGTGGCACGCTGACCGAGCCGGGCCGCAACAGCCCGGACCGCGACCGGCCGGTGGCGGAGAACCTCGACCTGTTTCGCCGCATGCGCGCCGGTGAGTTTGCCGACGGCACTTATGTGCTGCGCGCCAAAATCGACATGGCTTCGCCCAACATCAACATGCGCGACCCGGTGCTGTACCGGATCCGCCACGTCAGTCATCACCGCACCGGTGATCAGTGGTGCATTTATCCAACCTACGACTACACGCACTGCGTCTGCGATGCGCTGGAAGGCGTGACGCATTCGCTGTGCACGCTGGAGTTCGAGGATCATCGGCCACTGTACGACTGGGTGCTCGACAACATCAGCGTCAACATCCACCCGCCGCAGATTGAATTCTCCCGGCTTGGCCTTGAGTACACGGTGATGAGCAAGCGCCTGTATCAGCGCCTGATCGATGATGGCCTGCTCGACGGCTGGGACGACCCGCGTACGCCGACGCTGTCTGGTTTGCGGCGGCGCGGTGTGCGGCCCGAGGCCATTCGCGACTTCATCGGCCGCGTAGGCGTTACCAAGCAGGATCACACGATCGAGATGAGTCTGTTCGAGTTCTGCATCCGGCAGGACATGGAGCAGAGCGCGCCACGCGGCATGGCCGTGCTGCGCCCGCTCAAACTCGTTATCACCAACTGGGACAAGGGCGTTGAAATGCAGGAAGCGCCCTGGCATCCGCAGCGTCCGGAGCTGGGCACGCGGCAGGTGCCTTTCAGTGGCGAGCTGTACATCGAGCAGGAAGACTTCGAGGAAGTGCCACCGCCGAAATACAAGCGACTGTCGCCGGGCGAGATGGTGCGGCTGCGCTAC
>SKXG01000424.1 GCA_007128525.1 Pseudomonadales bacterium
GCTTCCAGTTTCAAGATGACATCGCAGGACAGGACAACCTGCAAAATTCACTGGCCGGACTGCGTTAACTGCGCAAGACTGCCAGCGCCAATGAGGCAAGGACAGCCCATGAACGAGAACAGACCCTCTCTCCGTCTGGTCGGGTTGCACTACGTGCGCCGTGCCAGCATCTGTACAGCGCTGTTGTGTGCAGGCGCGGCATGGGCTCAGCCTGCGCCGGATGCCGCGGAGACTCAAGCGGCTACCGAACACGTTGAAGAGCTGATCGTCACCGCCACCAAGCAGACCACCTATCTTCAGAACACGCCGCTTGCCCTGAGTCTGTTCGATGCCCAGCGCCTCGAAGCCGGTCGCATCGACCAGGCGCTGGAACTGCAGCAGAGCGTACCGAACATGCTGTTCTCCAATGAACAGTTCGCACTGTCCCAGTTATCCATCCGCGGTATCGGACGCAATGCCGTGGGCGTATCAGCAGACTCCGGCACAGCGATTCACTATGACGGCGCCTACCTGCAATACTCTACGCTTCTCGAAAGTGAATTCTATGACCTTGAGCGCATTGAAGTGCTGCGTGGGCCCCAGGGCACCCTGTATGGGCGCAATACCACTGCCGGCGTCATCAACTTGTTACCGGCCCGAGCCCAACAGGCGCTGGACGCAGAGATCGACATAGGCCTGGGTACCTTCGACAGCCGCAGCCTGCGTGGTCACCTGAACGTTCCGGTTACCGAGACGCTGGCCATGCGTGTGGCAGGCATGAGTCTGAACCAGGACGGCTATACCCGAAATGAGCGGACCAACAACCGCATTGACGATCGCGACCTGTGGTCGGCGCGACTGTCACTGGCCTGGCGCCCAGGCGATCGAACCGAAATCCATTTGAGTGCGCAGCGCTACCATGAAGACAGCGCCCGCATGCGGACCAACAAACAGGCCTGCGTTCGCGATGAACGCGACTTCCCGTTCAACCAGGGTTGCCTGCCCGGCCAGCCAGTGGACGCAGTCGGGGTGCCCAATTCCCAGGGCACGCTGAGCGGTCTGCTGCCCTCATTGGTGGACCTGTCTGGCGGCGCCGTGCCGGGCGGTCTGCATCTGCTGTCACCTGGCGTGGATGCCTTTGAGGACTCGCACGTGCCGCGCGATTTGCGCCGCGTCTACGCCGACTATGACCCCCAGTTCGCCGTCGAAGAAGACCTGCTCGTGGCCAACCTGCAACACCAGCAGGGTACACTGACCTACGAGGCCGTTGCGTCCTGGCAGCGCATCGACTACCGGGCCAGCACTGACTTTGACTGGGCCGTTCCTACACTGCGTTCCACGCCCGACATTCCCGGCCTGACAGATAGCACGGGCCGCCTGAGCACGCCACAGGACCCGACCGTATCCGGCTTCCCGTTCCTGCGTCAGACCGAGACCAGCGCCTATCAGGGCGACACCCTGTCACTGGAAACCCGGCTGCGATCGAGCTACGACGGCCCATTGAACTTCCTCGCCGGCCTGTTTTTGCTCGACCATGAAACGCGCGATACACATTACGATGTTCATTCCAACGGCTTGGCCTTTGCCGCCATGACAGATTTTGCTGACGACGGCGCCCCGATTGGTTTCTTCCGCAGTGATGCCCGCTCGTACGAACTCGACACCTGGGCCCTGTTCGGCGAGCTGTACTACGACTTACGCAGTGACCGCCGCCTGACGCTGGGCCTGCGCTACAGCGAAGAGCGCAAGCGCCTGGAAGATCGACAGACACTGCTCAATACACCCGGCCTGCCAGAAGTGCCCGGCGTTTCGAACCGGCCGTTTTTGACCCACACCTACGAAACCCCGTTTTCCGCCTTCGGCGTGACCGATCCGCGCTTTCACGGCTTTGGCACCACGGACGCGGCCACCGGTGAAGTCAACAACCCGGTTCCCAGCTATAACCGGCGCAGCGGTGACTGGTCCGCCATGACTGGCCGCGTAGGTCTGGAACAGGATCTGGATCTGGCCTGGACCGATCAGACGCTGATCTATGGCCTGCTGTCGCGCAGCTACAAGTCCGGCGGCCTGAATCCCGCCTCTGAGACTGGCGCCTTCTCCGATACCTTCGAGCCCGAGTTCATCAACGCAGTCGAATTCGGCAGCCGCAACCGCCTCGGCGCCGACCGCGACGCAGGCGCAACCGAGCTTAATCTGGCCTGGTTCTTCTACGACTATGAAGACCTGCAGGTGACCCGAATCATCGATCGCACCTCCGTCAACGAGAACGTCGATGCCAGGATTCAGGGGCTGGAGCTGGAGCTGGACATGCCGCTGTTTGCCGGCCTGCGACTGGACCTGACCGGTGCCTGGCTGGACACACGAATTCGCAGCGGCCGCAGCCTGGATCCGGCCAATCCGACCGCCGGCGACCCCGGCTGGACCCTGGTCAAGAACACCAGTGGTGATGCTTTCGTCATCCCAACGCCGGGCAGCGGCCAGACCTTCGATGACGCGCAATGCGGGACGACCCTGAGCTGCGCCACGGTGTTCACGGTCAACCCGACCAGCCCAAGCGACCCCGCTGCAGCGGGCGCCGACACCCCGACTGTCCAGGTGCCCGTCGGTCTGAACCAGTCGCTCTCTGGCAACGAATTGCCAAACGCCCCGCGATACAGCATCAATCTCGGCCTGAGCTGGCAACTCGCCCTGCCGGCCGGGCATCGCCTGCTGTCCCGCGTCGACTACTACCAGCAGGATGCTTTCTATTACCGCATCTACAACAGTCGTCAGGACCGTATCGATGGCTGGGACCGGATCAATCTGAACGTCACGTTGTCAGACAGGGATGATCAATGGTCTGTGCAGGCCTTTGTGAAGAATCTGGCCAACAAGAACCACATCACCGGGGCCTTTCTTGCCGATGCCACGGTGGGCAACTACACCAACCTGTTCCTTTTGGACCCCCGCACCATGGGCCTGCGCCTGAAATACCGGCTCTGAGGCCGCACAGGGCGCTGACAAGGTCACACGCTGTCTGCAAAAGTGGCCACAGGCCAGATTCGGTCGAATTCGGTATGCTAGTCGGATGCACAGGCCGCAGGCATCCCCACGCAAGTTCCTGATCCTGAACCCTAAAGGCGGTTCGGGCAAAACGACGCTGGCCACCAACCTGGCCGCCTACTATGCGCTGCGCGGCTTGCACCCAACCCTGCTGGACCTGGACGGCCAGGGCTCAAGCACGCGCTGGATCAGCAAACGCACTGAAGACGCGCCGGCCATTCACGGCATCCGTGGCTTTGACCTGCCTGCCAATGTGACGCGCACCTTCGCCATGCGACCACCGGATGACTGCGAGCGGCTGGTCGTCGACACAGCAGCAAGCGTCACCACCCAGGAGCTGGTGCCGCTCACCCGCGATGCTTACCGCATTGTGATCCCGGTGTTGCCATCGGACATCGACATACACGCCGCCACACGCTGCGTGGCCGACCTGCTGCTGGTGGCCAAGATCCCCCGCGTCGACAACCGGATTGCCGTGGTCGCAAACCGAGTCAAACGCAATACGGTCGTGTTTCGGTCGCTGATGCGCTTTCTGGAGAGCCTGCAGATCCCGGTTATCGGGGTATTGCGCGACACGCAGAACTACGTCCGGGCCTTCGAAAACGGCCAGGGTATTCACGAAGTCAAAGGTGGCACCGAGGCGCAGGACCAGCGTCAGTGGGAGAGCATTCTGGCGTGGCTGGAATATGGTGAGGTGCCCGCCCCGGCGTCGCTGTGGCAGGACCCGGAGCGGGAGAACGGCCACAGCGCGCGTTGGTAGCTGTTGTTACGCCAAGTCGTCGAGCACGCCACACCAGGTGGCGGCCCGACTACCGGGTCAGTGTTGCCGTTTACGGAATTAGCACCGTATCAATCACGTGAATCACACCGTTGGAGGCCATCACGTCCGCAGCGACGACCGTCGCGCCACCCACCGTCACGCCATTGGCGTTAGAAACCGCTAGGCTGCCACCTTGCAGTGTGGTGACTGCGTCTAGCCCAGTAACGTCCGCTGCAACGGCCTTGCCGGAAACCACATGGTAAGTCAGTACGGCGGTCAGCGCGTCGGGATCTGCCAGCAGCCCCTCAACGGTACCTTCCGGCAAGGCGGCAAACGCATCGTCGGTCGGTGCAAAGACGGTAAAGGGCCCATCACCC
>SKXG01000427.1 GCA_007128525.1 Pseudomonadales bacterium
CCCAGAGGCAGCTGCTTTGAGGTCACACGCTTGCCGTTGAGTCCGGACTGCAGCATGCCGCCAAAGCCGTTGTGGTCCAGTTGCCCAATTGAGCTGCCGGAATAGACTGAGAACTGGTCCGGATGCACCTTGCTGCGCAAGCGTTCCCAATCGATGCCCAGAGATCGCACCGCATCCGACGCACCATAGATCGTCAACTGCAGCCCGCGCGGATGATTGCGCGACTGGTACAGCGCGCCCGGATCGAAACCGCTGGGCAGCTGGCCGGCCGAGGTGACACGGGAGCTACGCTGATCGGGCAGCAGCACTTCCAGTCCGCCTTCAACCGTCACATCGACATCGGCATCCCCCTTGTCCGTCACCGTCCAGTTCGGCGGCAGTTGCTCGGGCAGCTGCCGGCGGCTCAGGCTGAACGTGAAGCTCTCACTGTGGCTCTTCAGGCGCGCATTGCGGTGTGTTGGGATCTGGTCAACATCAAACAGTTCGATCCGGCGGATCAGGGTGTGGTCGTTGATGTACGCCCGCGTTTGCGGGTCGGACGGATCGGCGCTGAGGTTCATCAGCTGGGCCAGGCTGCGATAGGTTTCGTCGCGGTCGCGGTCGCGCAGCGCGTCTATAACCAGACGGCGGTAGCTGTGATGGGCGGACAGACGACCGGCGGGATTGACGCCGCCGAAACCTGCGATTACGGGAAGTCTAGCCACTTATTTGCGAGCTCAATGATCAAGGTTGGCGGGTGATTGTAGGGGCTTGATACGGTTAATACTACAGTCCGGCTGTGACTCGGGCCCATTGGGGGCGTGGCCTGGGGCCCTTTGGTGGCCGTTTCGCCGTTGCTGTGGTGCTGCCTGAGGCCAATGTGAGTAAACTAGGCGCCGCTCAATCAACCACCTATCAGATCACAGGAGTTCACACATGTCGGAGAATGCAAAGGCCGCGCTGGAGCTGTACAAGCAGCGCATCGGCAAGTCTGATGGCTACGGTGAGTGGTTCGAAGTCGACCAGGACCGAATCAACAAGTTTGCTGACGCGACACTCGACCACCAGTTTATCCACATCGATCCGGAACGTTCAGCCAAGCTGTCGCCCTACAAGACCACCATTGCCCATGGTTTCCTGACGCTGTCGCTGATCGTGTACCTGCAGTCCACCATCAAGAATCCGACGCCTGAAGCAGCCAAGGGCGTGATGATGGGCGTGAACTATGGCCTGGACAAAGTCCGCTTCCCGGCGCCGGTCCCTGTGAACTCCAAGGTCCGTGCCGAGCGGACGCTGCTTGAGGCAGAGCTGAAAGCCCCGAACACCATTCAGCTCAAGCAGAAAGTGACCGTTGAGATCGAAGGCAGTGATAAGCCGGCCTGTGTGGCCGAGTCGCTGACCCGCATGATCTATGCCTGATTGAGGCACAGGCGGTCCGCAGGTGCTGCGGGCCGCCGCAATCAGCTCTGGCGTGGCGCCCGCTGGTGTCTGTCAGTGGTTTCAGCGCTCTTTGAAGCGCGGCATCAGCTCGACAAAGTTGCAGGGTTTGTGATCCAGGTCGAGCTGGCTTGAAAGTATCTTCGTCCAGCCGGTACGACAGGCATTGGTAGAGCCGGGGAGGGCAAAGATCAGCGTGCCGTTGGCCAGGCCGCCAACCGCCCGGGACTGAATCGTCGAGGTGCCGATCTCGGCATAGGAAATCTGCCGGAACAGCTCGCCAAAGCCCTCAACTGCCTTGTCGAAGAGCGGGGTCAGGGCCTCCGGGGTGCTGTCACGGCCGGTAAATCCAGTGCCACCGGTTGTGACTATCAGCTCAATACCCGGGTCTGCAATCCATTCGGACACCACAGCACGCACCTGATAGACATCGTCAGGCACGATGCGGCGCGTAGAAAGCCGGTGTCCGTCGGCCTGTATCAGCTCGGCGAGCAGGTCGCCAGAGCGGTCATCCGCCTCCGTCCGGGTGTCCGAAACGGTCAGCACCGCGCAATTTACGGGGAGACGTGCCATCGTGAGTCCTCTGATCAGCCTCAAAGTGCGCAGCCAGCAAAGCTGCGCGGCAATTGTCTAGCATGCTGCCAATAGATTACAGTAAGTAAAAATCACCATTATTTTCAATGACTTTTGGTAACGGCACTCAATGAGCAATCAATTGATCGAAGGTGACCGCCTGTTCCTGATCGCTGAGAGTCTGGCGCAGGACTTCTCGTTGTTTCCGGAAGCTGGCGCCACGGGCATCGAGCAGCATGTTCAGGGCCTGCTCGCGCCGGGCGACATCTCACGACAACTTGAGCTGCTGCACAATATGGATATCGATGGTTATATCGATACCGTTGTTGCGCCGGCAGAGGACAGCAGCCGAGTCGACGCGCCGAGTGTCATCCGGGAGATTGCCGACCGCATTGTGACGGAGACGGTCGACGGGCCGTTCTACAGCGCCATTGTTGAAATGGATTTTGATGGTGACTCGCGGACCATCTGTTTCATTGCCCAGGACAGGTCGGTGAAGAACGGCGTCTGGGGGCCTTCTCACCACCTGGCCGCTGCCGCCGTGATTGAGACGTGCTCACGGCGGGCCATTCCGATCGTCAGCCTGATGGACACTCCAGGCGCCGATGCAGAAGCAGAAGCCAACGCCAACAACCAGGCGCACAGCATTTCGCGGCTCATTGCGGAAATGAGCAATGTCGATGTGCCGAATCTCGGTATTGTATTTGGCCTGGGATATTCCGGTGGCGCCATCCCGCTGGCGGCCAGCAACCTGATCCTGTCGGTGCGTGACGGTGTCTTCAGCACCATTCAACCAAAGGGGCTGGCGAACATTGCACGCCGGCTGAATCTGTCCTGGCAGGAATGCGCCAAATATGTGGGCGTGTCGCCGTTCGAGCTCTATTCGCAGGGCAACATCGACGGGGTGATTGATTACGCGCCAGGCGAGGGCGGGGAGAAGCTCGATAATCTGCGCCGCGCCGTCGTCACAGGCATCCTCAGCGTGGAAGCGGGAACCCGGCAGTTCGTAGCCGAGAACCCTTATATCCTTGATCACTACCGCTTCAACCTTGAGCGCTACCTGAACCCTTCCGATCGTCTCAAGATGATGGAAACCGAGGCGGCGCTGCGCCGAACCCGCGCACCGACCGAGTACAGCAACGTATTCGGCGTTGCGTTCCGCTATCTGCGTTATCTCGGTACCCGAAAGCGCATCAAAGCCACCACCGTTGCCCAGTATGGTCGATTGTCTGCCCAGGAGATTCCCAAGGGTGAGCTGAGTGAGCGCGCTGACCGGGAGCGTCGTCAGACCTTTCTGAAGTGGTTGCAGGATCCGGAAAAGGTCGTCTATGACGACACCCTTGCCAAAGCCTGGAAGAACTACCAGGAAAAGAAGGCGGAAATCGACGAGGAGCGGGGGCGCATCGCCACCCTGATCTTTGGTGAACCGAAAAAGAACTATGAAGATGCGCGCGCGCACATGCTGCGTGCGGTCGGTCTGTATCTGTACAACCGCTGGAAGATGGAGGCGGCCGGCAACCTGCGCGCGCTCAGTGTCTACTTGCAGAACCACGAAGACACCCGGCAGTTGTTTCGTGTCGAGGAGATCAAAGATCCGCTGGGCCTGATCGACGCCATACACGGCGACAATCTGATGCGTGAGCTGCTTACCGAGCGATTTACCCATGACGGCAAGAAGCTGCTCGCTTACATGGGCACCAAGGACAAGTCTGAGGGCTATCTGCGCAATCGGCTGACCACCGAACTGAACTTGATACTGACCGGCGATGCACTGGTGGACTTGTTGCCGGCGTCAGAAAAGGGTTCCCGCCTGCAGGCCATGCTGAATGATGGCGCTTCGTCGATCGCGACCAACCGTCGGATTTTGCGCGACCGCTTTGCGGCGTTCATCGCAGCCAAACAGGATGAGAATGCTGCGCCGCCGGTGGCAGACATCACCGTACTCGACGTGCTGATGGACGATGACCTGCGGCCTGACTTCGTCGCGCAGTGTGAAAACCTGCTGTTGTTTGACGCTGTCTATGATCAGGTGATCGGTAACCTGAGCGTCGTCGCCGAGGAAGCCGAGTCGACCCGGGCACTGTCACGGCAGACGCTGGGGCGTTTGCTCGAAGGCAGCCTGAACAAGGCAATCAGCCAGCTTAATAATGAGCCAACCGAGGAC
>SKXG01000043.1 GCA_007128525.1 Pseudomonadales bacterium
GTCAACGGCAGGTTGTAGCGGAAACCAAAGTACGCCAGTGCCAGGCCGACGACAGCATAAATGGCCCAGGCATGCAGCCCCCAGTGGAAGAAGGTGATGGCCATGGCCTCACGGGCAGCGTCGATCGTGCCCCCTTCGCCCTCTGGCGGGTTCGACATGTGGCTGATCGGCTCGGCTACGCCAAAGAACAGAATCCCGATGCCCATGCCGGCCGAGAAAAGCATGGCGAACCAGGCCCGGTAGCTGAAATCCGGTACGGATTGCTCAGGCCCCAGCTTGATCTCCCCATAACGACTCAAAGCCAGGGCAAGACTGAAAATCAGAAAAGCCGCGACAGCCAACAGGTAGAACCAGCCGAAAGTCGCGGTGATCCAGCTCTGGACATTACCAAACAGACGGCTGGCAAACTCCGGCGCCAGGCTGCCGAACAGGACGAAAGCCAATATGAGTGCAAGCGAGCTGTAAAACACAGGCGGATTCACTTGCAGTCGTCGCTTGTTCCTGCTCTGGCTGACTTCGTTCATAATCCTCACTCATTACCGGAGTGCGTTGACCTTATCGGTCCAACCGCCAGGTCTCAACCGGCCAGCTAAGCTTCGAGTTGTCAGGAGCCCGTCGAAAAGGGCATCATTACCCGCTTTTGCGAGTCAGCGCGCCAACCTCATGAGCACGACCAGCGAGCAGAAGCAGGATTCCCGGCCAACAGCGCAGCACAACTGCGTCGGCATCATTGTCGGCGGTCAGCTGGCACTGATGTTGGGTCAGGCGGCCCAGACCATGGGCCTGGAGATCGATATCATCGATCCGGATCCGCAGGCGCCGGCAACCGGCATTGCCCGGCAGCACATCGTAGCGCCGCTTGACGATGCCGCAGCCCTGTCTCAACTCGCCGCACAGACCGACGTCCTGACCATCGAAATCGAGAGTGTCGGTATCGAGCAACTGCAGGCACTGGCGGCTGAAGGCCACACCATCTACCCGGACCCGGATGAGCTGGCGCTGCTGGTCAACAAACTGCATCAGAAGCGGACACTGCAACAACTGGGCCTGCCCACCAGCCGTTTCGTCGAGTTACCCCGCCCCAGCCGCAAGGCGGTCCAGGCTTTCGGGCTACCCTGTGTACAGAAGCTGCAACGTGGCGGATACGACGGCCGCGGCGTGCAGATTCTGCGCAGTGCGTCAGACCTCGACCAATTGCTGGACGGGCCCAGCCTGCTGGAGGCCTTCGTGCCCTGTCGTGCCGAGCTTGCTGTTGTCGTTGCGCGCAGCATAGACGGCAAGGTGGCCAGCTATGCACCGACTGAGCTGATTTTTGATAGCCAGCTGAACGTTCTCGATGCCCTGGTGGCGCCGGCCAGGCTGCCGGATGCCATCTGTCAGGCGGCCCGGGCGCTTGCCGAAGAGACCATCAGTCGTGTGGATGCTATAGGCGTACACGCCGTCGAACTGTTCTTGAGCACGGATGACACCCTGCTGGTCAACGAGATCTCTCCACGCGTACACAACAGCGGCCACCACAGCATCGAGGCCTGCACAACGTCCCAGTTCGAGCAGCAACTGAGAATTGTGACTGGCCGCGCGCTGGGCAGTACCGCACAGCAGCATCCAGCCGCTATGGTGAACATTCTGGGTGAGCCGGGCAGCAGCGGGCCAACCCACGTCGACGGCCTGGACGCTGTCAGTCACATGCCTGGTGTTCACGTACACCTGTACGGCAAGCAAAGCTCACGTCCGGGGCGTAAGATGGGTCACATCACAGCGCTGGACCCGGACCCGGACCAGGCACTGGCGAGAGCGCGCCAGGCTCGCGGCCTGATACGCGTACGAGGAGAGCATTGATATGACCGACTCCCGGCCACTGGTTGGCATCATCATGGGCAGCGATTCGGATCTGCGCGTGATGCAGGCTGCTGCCGACATCCTGCAAGAATTGCAGGTGCCCTATGAGCTGACCATCGTCTCGGCACACCGCACACCAAGACGTTTGTACGAATACGCCCAAAGCGCCGAAGAACATGGCCTGCGGGTGATCATTGCCGGTGCCGGCGGGGCGGCGCACCTGCCCGGCATGGTCGCATCACTCTGTGTGCTGCCGGTCATCGGCGTACCGGTGAACGCCACTGCGCTCAACGGTCAGGACTCGCTCTTGTCCATCGTACAGATGCCGGCTGGCATCCCCGTGGCAACGGTTGCCATCGACAATGCCACCAATGCCGGGCTGCTGGCCGCGCAGATGCTGGCCATCCAGGATGATGCGCTGCGCCAGCGTCTGCACACCTATCGGAGCGCGCTGGAAGAAAAAGTGCTGGCCAAGGCTGCCGGCGCACGTCAGGAGGGCTGAGATGGAGCTCGGGCTGTTTCTGACCAACATCACAGCCCCGCCTGTATTGTTCTTCTTTCTCGGCGCCGCGGCCGCACTGGTACGCTCCGACCTGGAGATCCCGCAAGCCATTGCGCGCTTTCTGTCCCTGTATCTGTTGTTGGCAATCGGTTTCAAGGGCGGTGTCGCACTGGCCGAGAGCACCTGGTCACTGACGATGCTGGCCAGCCTGATCGCTGCCATCGTGCTGGCAAGCACTATCCCAATCCTCGCTTTCTTTCTGCTCAGACGGCGCATTGGCACAGCCGACGCCGCCGGTATCGCTGCGACCTATGGCTCGGTCAGCGCCGTCACCTTCATTACGGCCACGGCTTATCTCGACCTGCTGCAGATTCCGTGGAGCGGCCATCTGGTTGCCGCCCTCGCCTTGATGGAATCGCCGGCGATTGTCATCGGCATTCTGCTGTTCCGGCTCTACGGACCCCGCGACACAGCCGTCGCGCTGCAGTGGCGCGAACTGTTGCGCGATGCCTTCCTGAACGGTTCGGTGTTCCTGATTCTCGGCAGTCTGCTGATCGGCTGGATCTCCGGCCCTGCCGGTATGGATCAGCTGGCACCGTTCACAACACACATATTCACCGGCATGCTGTGCCTGTTTCTGCTCGACATGGGCATTCTGGCAGCCCGCCGACTGGAAGAGCTGCGTCGCAGCGGTGCCATGCTGGTCGGGTTTGCCCTGTTATTCCCGATGTTCTGCGCGCTGCTGGGTACTGGCGTTGCCTGGCTTCTCGGCCTTAGTGAAGGCGACACTCTGATGCTGGCCATACTCGCAGCCAGTGCGTCCTATATCGCCGTGCCAGCCGCGCTGCGCCTGACGTTGCCGGAAGCCAATCCGAGCATCTATGTTCCGATGTCTCTGGCGCTGACTTTTCCCTTCAACATCGTTTTCGGCATACCCTTGTACCACCAGATCATTCAATGGCTGTGAGGACGCAATGACGCCCTGCAAACGAGTTGAGATCATCATTGATGAACCATTGCTCAGACGCGTCCTGGCCGTACTGGATGACGTCGGTGCACCGGGACACACGGTTTATCGCAACCTGACGGGCAGCGGCAACCGGGGGACCCGGCGTGGCGACGAGCTGACCGGCGTATTCAACAACTGCTGCGTGGTGGTGGCCTGCGAAGAGCGGATGGCCATGGAGCTGGCAGAGGCCCTGCGACCGGTGCTGAAACGCAGCGGTGGCATGTGCCTGATTTCAGACGCGCTGTGGCTGCGTCACTGAGCCTGGCCCTCAGGCTTGTCTGGTAGATCGTCGTCGAATTCGAGATGCACCGTCACCGCTGAGTTGCGAGGCCGAATGGGCAGACCACGGGCTTCCATCCAGGCCCGTGTGACCGCCGCGCCAAACAACAGAATCAGCGAAGAGTAATACACCCACAACAGCAGCATGACCAGCGAGCCGGCGGCACCGTAGGTCGAGGCCGGCGCAGTATAGGCCAGATAGCTTGCGATAGCTGTCCGACCCAGTCCGAACAGCAGCGCCGTAACCAGCGCCCCGCCCATCACATCACGCCAACCCAACACGACGTCCGGCAAAACCTTGAAAATGGTTGCAAACAACAGCGTGATGACCGTTAGCGAGACCAGGATTTCGATACCGTAAACGACACTGTTGTGCACCGGCATCCAATCAGCCGCAAACACCAGCACAGCCCGCACAGCGACACTGAGCAGCAGCGAAACCAGCAGAATAAAGCCAATTGACAGCACGATGGTCAGTGACAACAGGCGGGCCTTGAGCAACACAAAGATACTGCTACGTGAC
>SKXG01000333.1 GCA_007128525.1 Pseudomonadales bacterium
CCGGCGATCGAAGCCTTCACCGCACGTTGCCCGCAGGTACCCAGAATAGTCGTGTTGACCGGTACCGACCTGTACCGATTTCAGCACGAGGAGCCGGAGCGGACGTTGGCCGGCATGGCGGCCGGTCAGCGCCTGATCGGCCTGCACCATCGGGTCGCAGACGACCTGCCGCAAGCGCTGCATCCGCGCCTGCGGCTCGTGCTGCAGTCCGCCGAGCCATTGTCGCGCCGGCCGCGGCCGGACGCGTCGAAGTTTGAAGTCTGTGTGATTGGGCATTTGCGGGCGGAGAAAGATCCGCTGCGCGCCGCCTGGGCCGTGCGGGTATTGCCGGAACGGTCGCTGCTGACCGTCGTGCAGGCCGGCAAAGCGCATGATGCCGAACACGAGGTGCTGGCGGTGACGGAACAGCTGCACAATCCACGCTACCGCTGGCGAGGGGAAATACCGCACTGGCAGGTGCGGCGCCTGCTCGGGCGATCGCGGTTGATGGTGATCAGCTCGCGCATGGAAGGCGGCGCCAATGTGGTGTCGGAAGCCTGCGTCAGCGGCACACCGGTGCTGGCGTCGCGGATTCCCGGTAATGTCGGGCTGCTCGGCGATGACTATCCGGGCTACTTCGAAGTTGAGGACACCATGGGGCTGCGGAACCTGCTGCTGCGCGCTGAACAGGATGCGGACTTCCTCGACAGCCTGAGTCGGCATGTCCGGCAGCTGGCACCAGCCTTTGTCCCGGCAGCGGAGGCTGATGCGCTGCTGTCGGTGGTCCGGGAGCTGTGCGATCCAGCCTGACATCAGGGCACCAGTACCACGGGTTCCAGCGCATCGCTCTGTGGCAGCACGCGACCGATCACGGCCGTCTGCGTGTAACCAAGCGCCTTGAGCGCCCGCACACAGTCGTTGGCAGACTCCGTCGGCACACTCGCCAGCAGCCCGCCCGCGGTTTGCGGATCGAAGATCAGCGGATAACGGGGATGATCGACCATCCCGGCCTGATTGCGCAGCGCGCGCCGGAGGCGGACATTGGCTGGCTGCAGCGAGCTGAGGATGCCACTGGCGACGGTTTCTTCAGCCCCGTCTAGCACCGGCAACGCGCTCAAGTCCAGTTCGGCATCCACTTCGGAGGGCCTCGTCATCTCAACCAGATGGCCGAGCAAGCCAAAGCCCGTCAGGTCGGTGCAGGCGGTTGCGCCATACGCGCGCAGGCAGGCGGCAGCCGCCTGGTTGGACTGCATCATTGAGGTCAATGCGGCGTCGATCCAGCGCCCGCGGGCTTCCAGTCGGGCATGGGCGGCGAACAGCGTCCCGGTGCCGATCGGCTTGGTCAGAATCAAAGCCTGACCGGCTTTGAGACCGCCCTTGCGCAGCGCTGCATCGCCGTCGGCGTCAATCAGGCCATTGACGGCAAAGCCCAGTGCCAGCTCGCGGCCTTCACCGGTGTGGCCGCCGACCAATGCGCAGTTGGCATCGTTCAATACCGCTACCGCGCCGGACATCATTTGGAACACCAGATCTTCGACTTTGCTCTCCAGGCCCGGTGGCACGGTGGCCACAGCCGTGGCCGTCTGTGCTTCAGCGCCCATGGCGAAGACGTCGCCCAAGGCGTGGTTGGCCGATACCCGGCCGAACACATAGGGGTCATCGATAAAGGCACGGAAGAAGTCCACCGTATAGACGGAAGCCTTGCCCGGTGGGATACGCACCACCGCAGCATCGTCCGGTGCGTGCAGCCCGATGACGACGTCGTCGCGCTCGACCGGTTGCAGGCTGCCGAGCGCACGTGACAGCACACTGGCGCCGACCTTGGCCCCGCAGCCGCCGCAGCGCATGGCGATGGCCGAGATTGCCTGCTGTGCTTCGTCATCATTGCGGGTCAGGCTGGTCAGCTGAGCGCCGGCCGTTTTCAGGTTCTGTCCGGCGCCTTGGTCGTCCATGGCCGGGAGTTCATTGAATTTGCGCATGAAGCGCCGGTCGATCCAGTCCTTCCAGCGCCACACCCAGGCGCCACGAAAACCGAGTCCGCCACGCGAGGCCACCGCGTACTGATCGCCGGTGCTGATCAGTGCCAGCCAGTGCTTCTGGGGCCGGAAGGGTTTTGGCGGCTGGTTGAGTGCTGCCCGACGCAGGTTCGCCGCCAGCGGCGGCCCCTGCCGGACGGCGAACACCCCGGCCTTCTCCCGCGGGTGGTTGTCCATGCTCGCCACGTCGCCGGCCGCATAGATGTCGGGGTCAGTCAGGCTTTGCAGGGTGTCGCGGACGCGGATGCAGCCGTCGTCATCCAGCGCCAGGCCCGTATCACGCAACCAGGCGGCACCGCCTGCTCGGGTCACCCAGATGATCTCATCGGCTTCCCAGACCTGACCGTCCGCCGTGTGCAACCGGCCACCCTGGACTTCGTTGACGGCTGCGTTGGCGTGTACCTGGATACCGCGTTGCCTGAGCGTTTCCCGGAACATCTGTCGTACCCGGCGGCTGTGGGTCTCCAGTATGTCTGGGCCGGCTGTGAACAGCGTCAGGCTCAGCGCATCAGGGTTGCGGCCGAGCTGCCGCAGCTCTGTGCCCAGGCGGTGCTGCATGGCCAGACAAAGTTCCACGCCGCCCGCCCCGGCACCCACCACGGCGATGTGCAACTTGCCCTGATGGGTCTGCACGCGCTCGAGCAGGGCCAGCCAGCGCGCGTTGAAACCATAGATGGGTTTGACCGGCACCACATGGTCAACGGCACCGGGGACTGCCAGCTGCGGCGTCGAGCCTATGTTGATCGACAGCGTGTCATATGAGACTGGTGGACGGCCGCTGCAATGCACCAGCTTCTGCGTTCGATCGATGCCATGTGCTTCGCCGCGATAGAAGCGGGCGCCGGCAAACTCAGCCAGCCGACGCAAATCGATGTGGACTTCGTCATAGCTGTAATGACCGGCGATATAACCGGGCAGCATGCCGGAGTACGGCGTGTGGGTGTCGCGACAGATGATGGTCAGTCGCACGCCGGGCAATGGCTTCATACCGAAGCGCTTGAGTACGCCGACATGGCTGTGCCCGCCGCCGATCAACACGATATCGCGGATAACCGGTTGTTCCGGTGTCTGCATCAAGTATCCCCGCCAGGCTATCCCGAATCAGCCTAGCCGACACGTTCGGGCGTTGAAAGCGCTTTGACGGATATCAGCTTAGGTGGCAGGCCGTGAAGCCGGTGTTGCCGGTCAGGTTGGATGGCGAGGCGTCAGCAGGTACACCGATTCTGTGGCGTCGCGCAGGCCGCGCTTGTGCAAGCCGTCATCTGCGGCGAGCGGCTGATGGGCCAGTTGTTCTATTTGGAAGCGGGATCGGTAGTGGGCGTTGACTTCGGCGTCGCCAACGGCAAATGGCGGGCCCTGAAAGGATGCCTGGGGCGGATAGTCGAGGGTGATCAGCAGCATCCGGCTGCCGGTGGGCGCCAGTCTTTGCAGATGTGTGGCGTAGTTGTGGCGGCCCGTTGGCGGCAGTGCGATCAGCGCTGCGCGATCGTAGATCAGGCTGAAGGCAGGCAGATCCTGGGGCTGCAAGCCGAAGAAGTCACCACACCACAGGGAAATACCGTTTGCGCTGAACCGGGTAAAGGCGCCGCTGCTTGAGACGTCCGGTTTCAGGCTACGCTCGGCAAAAAAATCCCGACAGGCGATCTCGCTCAGCTCCACGCCGACAACCTGATGGCCCCGTTCCCGCAGCCAGCCCAGGTCATGCGCCTTGCCACACAGGGGGACGAAGACAACCTCGGCAGGATCTGGGCGAACGCCGGCCCAGTGCTCGATCAGGTACGGATTGACGCGTCCCTGATGGAAACCGATACGGTCACTCCGCCAGCGTTCATGCCAGAACTCTGCATCCATGCCTTGGGCGCCCCTGCTCACATGTCGCCGATGCGGTTGGCCTGATGTGCAATCTGGCGCGCATGGCCATCTTCGAGGCTCAGAATCTGGTCGATCAGCTCCTTGGCCTCGGGAATGATGGCGCGCGTCTTCAGAGGCTGCAGCAGTTTGACGATCTCGCCGTGGATCTCAAATACGGCCTGGCTCAAGGTGTCGAAATTTGTGCTCTCGCCAACTGCTTCGTGAATGTGGCTTGGGTTCAGGGGCGGGTGCTCAATCCAGTCATAGAC
>SKXG01000013.1 GCA_007128525.1 Pseudomonadales bacterium
AACTTTTTCGATCTGGGCGGGACTTCACTGAAGGCATTGCAGTTGAGCCAGATTCTGCGCGATCGACATGGGTTAGCGGTGCAGCTGGTGGACATCTATCACCACCCGAGCCTGCAGGCGCTGGTGGAGGCCCTGTCAGGTGGTGATGGTCAGGATGCACCAGTTCAGCAGGCTCGTCAGCGCGCTGCTCTTCGACGCCAAAGGATGCGTCGATGACGCAAGGGCCTATCCTGGTTACCGGCGCCAGCGGTCTGATTGGGTCAGTGCTCTGCGACGCGCTGGCCGATGCCGGAGAGACGGTTCGCGCATTTGATCTGCGGGCCTGGGGTGCCGCGAAGGGGGATGTGCGTGATGCCGATGCCTTGCGCGATGCCGTATACGGTTGCCGCGGTGTTGTGCATCTGGCCGCGGTTTCTCGGGTACTTGCGGCAGAACGGGCGCCTGAGCAATGCTGGAATACCAATGTTGGCGGGTTGGTAAATCTGCTCGGGGCCTTGAGGTCGCAGAGCAGTCCACCCTGGTTGGTATCTGCCAGCAGCCGGGAAGTTTACGGCAATCAGGCGCGGCTTCCTGTTGCTGAGGACGCCATGCTGCAGCCAATCAACACTTATGCGCATTCCAAGGTCGTAGGCGAGCGGCTCGTGGCGCAGGCGGCTGCAGGTGGGTTACGAGCCATGACTGTCCGTTTCTCCAATGTTTATGGTCGCAGCAATGACTATCCGGATCGCGTGGTGCCGGCATTTGTCCGGGCTGCGCTGCAAAGAGAACCTTTGCAGGTGCACGGTGGGCATCAGCGCTTCGATTTTACTCAGGTTGATGATGTCGTGCGTGGTGTGGTGCAGCTGGTCGCAAAGTTGGACAGCAATACTACACTACCACCGGCGCTACATTTTGTTGGCGGCAGGGCTTTGTCGCTAGAACAGCTTGCGCTGTTGATCAGGCGCCTATGCGATAGTGAGTCCCCGATTCTCAACACGCGAGCCAGCGGGTTGCACGTCAGTCAGTTTGTCGGCTGTGGCCGCCTTGCACGAGATTGGCTGGGCTGGTCGGCCCAGACCAGCGTCGAAGCCGGCATCTCTGCGCTGGCTCAGGACTTTAGTCAGGCAGTCCAAGTACACGCTTAGCAATGATGTTCCTTTGAATCTCATTGCTCCCACTGTAGATGGAGGCAGCACGCTCTCCGAGCCAGGTGCGGGTGCCTTCCAGCTCTTCTTCTGTGAAGGCCTCGCCCTCCCAGCCTACACCGCGAAATCCCCGCAGCTTGACGAGGAGGCTTGAGCGTTGCTGCTGCAACTCTGTGCCGTACATCTTGAATATTGATGTTGCGGGGCCTGGTGTCTTGCCGTCGCTGGCTTCCTCCACCGCACGCCGCTGTGTGAGCCGGAAGGCCTCGCTGTTCATCTGGTACTGGGTGACGTTGGCGCGGTACATAGGATCGGCAATCCGACCCTGATCGTCACCAAGATACTCTTTGGCCACCTCACTGAGGCTGCGCCTTGAGGCGTCACGTGATCGACCGCCAGCCAGCGATTCAATGCCAGAGCGCTCATGCTGGAGCAGGCGCTTGCCGACGGTCCAGCCCTTGTTCATCTCACCGACCAGGTCATCTTTGCTGGCAATTGCATTGTCGAAGAAGGTCTCACAGAAGGGGGAGGCGCCACTGATCAGGCGGATGGGTCGCACGCGGACGCCTTCCTGGTCCATGGGCAACAGCACGAAGCTGATGCCCTCGTGTTTCGGTGCATCCGGGTCGGTACGGACCAGTGCGAACATCCAATCCGCGAAGTGGGCACCGGAGGTCCAGATTTTCTGGCCGTTGATGACGAAATGATCGCCTTTGTCTTCGGCGCGTGTGCGCAGGCTGGCGAGATCGGATCCGGCGTTCGGTTCGCTGTAGCCCTGGCACCAGGCAACTTCCCCGCGAATGATCCGTGGCAGGTGGCGTTGCCGTTGATCTTCAGTGCCGAACTCGAGCAAGGTCGGACCGATCATTGATGTGCCCATACCCATCAATGGTGCCCTGGCATTGATGCGGCGCATCTCTTCGAGCAGGATCAGGTACTGATCCTTACTCAGTCCGCCACCACCATAGGCTTTCGGCCACATCGGCGCTGTCCAGCCTCTCTCGGCCATGCGTTCAAGCCAGAGCCTGGTGTCTGCATCCTCTATCTTGACCTTGGTGCTGCCGGTAGGGACCTGTCCCGGACCACGTGCGCCCGGTGGACAGTTCTCTTCCAACCAGGCACGGGTCTCGGCGCGAAAAGTAGCAAGTTCACTCATGGTTCCCTCCCCAAAGACACAGTAAGGCATTTTGCCATCCGCCATTTACCTTTAGGTCGGGTTGATTTGCAAGTCAGTAGAGTGGGGCATGCAGGCCGCGCACGGCCCGCATGCCACGGCTTCATGCTGCAGGCAGCGTGAGAACTGCCGTAGCGATGCTGAAGTAGATCAGAATGCCGCAGATGTCCGCGATCGAGGTGATCAGCGGCGCGCTGGCTGTTGCCGGATCGAATTTCAGACGCTCCAGCAGGAACGGCAATACCATGCCGATCATGCTGCCGAAAATGACGACGCAGACCATGGCCAGAGCAACCACAGTGCCGACTTCCGGGCCGCCACGCCACAGCCCCAGGCCCCAGACGGCCAGTCCCATCGTGATGCCCAGTGCGGCTGCAACGCCAAGCTCTTTGCCCCACAGCCTCAGCCAGTCTTTCGGGCGTACATCACCGATTGCCAGTGCCCGGACCATCAGTGTCGCGGACTGTGAACCGGCATTGCCACCAGAGTCGACAATCAATGGCAGGAAGAAGACCAGTGCGATCACGGCTTCGATGGTCTCTTCGAAGTACGCGATGGCAGCACCACCAAAGATGTTCATGAATACCAACAGGACCAGCCAGCCAACCCGCTTGCGATACAGCAGTGATGGCCGGGCATCGCGCAGGCTCATGGTTAGCAGGCCGGTACCCCCGATTTTGTGGAAGTCCTCGGTGGTCTCTTCTTCCAATACATCCATGACGTCATCGACAGTGACCACACCGTGCATGACGCCCGTGCGATCAACGACCGGCATGGCATTGATGTCATAGCGTTGGATCATGCGCGCGGCTTCAGTCTGGTCATCGGCAGTCATGACGCTGACTGCCGGGCCGGACATCAAGGATTCGACACGGGTGTCGGGTGACTCCAGAACCAGCCGTTTCAGGCTGATGGTGCCTTGCAGGCGTCCTTGCGGATCTGTCACATAGATGGTGTTGATCGTTTCGCCCGGATCACCCAGTGCGCGCAGCGACTGCAGAGCTTCCTCCAGGGTCCAGTCCGGACGCACGGTCACGAACTGTGTCGTCATCAGACGACCTGCGCTGTGCTCAGGATATCCGAGCAGCCGCAGTGCCTGCTTGACGCTCTCGGGGCGCAGCAGCTTCAGAATTTCTTCGCCTTCATCCTTGTTCAACGCTTCCAGCAGACGGGTCAGATCGTCCGGGACCAGATGCTCAAGAATGTAGCGGCCATCCGCCGTATCCATTTTCTGCAAGAGCGGATACTGCGCCTCAACGGGCTCGATGTACGCAAAGACGTCGGCCCATCGCTCGCGTGACAGTTCCTGAAAGGCGCGCAGCGTGACTTCGGCCTCAAGGCCATGCAAGGCTTCGGCAATGTCCTGGACGTGTAGCTGTTTGAACTGCTCTGCAAGATCGCCCCAGGCTTCGCGGTCAATCAGCTCTCTCAGCAGGTAGATTTCAGTTGTTTCTTCCATGGCAGCTTCCTCAAATCAATTTGACCGGCACGCTCATTAAAATCGTCCAGTTCAGGCCGCCAGCGCCATGGGCGATGGGGCTCAGGCATAGCATGGCTGCAGGCAAGGCAGCCGTGAACAAACGCTTTCGCATATGAATGTTTCCCGTCTGCGGGCGCAGAGACGCTCTCAGCACAGTTGTGCTGATGGTTACAAACGAAAGCAGGGTTTGAGGAGAATTCCGACCAGGTTCGCCGCCTGCAAAGTCGATCGGAATTCGCACCAAGCCACGCTTCCCCCTGTCCGACGGGAAGCGTGCTGGCACCTTGGAGGGCTGGAGGACGCTTACCGTTCGGATGCGCTTCGCAGTGCGGTGCTGTTAAAACGCCAACTGCAAGGTTCCAAGTAAGAGATTCCTCTGTAGAAAAGGCGGGCGCGATTATACGCGTGAGCTGATGTCAGTCAACGGATTGGCGTTTCGCCTTGCTGCTTGCGCCATTGTTCCCATGGCCAGCAGCCTTCGATTTCGACATGCAGTGCCATCGTCAGAAACGTGCGAACCAGCACTACCACTGCCAGAATTGAAATGTTTTCCACGCTGTGGTCAAAGGTGATGGTCTTGATAATGTCTGCAGCGATCAGAAAGTCCAGGCCCAATATAATGGAGCGACCCGTCCGGTGGCGGAACTCTACATAGGCGGTATGGGTGGATATCTTGCGGCAGTGCTTCAGGTACAGCAGTCCAGCCAGAATAAAGCCGCCAACGATGAACAGTACACCGCAGGCCTCCAGGACGTAGGCGATCCAATGGGCGGTGCTCAGGAAGTCGAATGACATGCGAAGGTCCTGGTGATGGATTATCGAGCGAGTTAAGGTGGAGCCTGATCATCAGACAATACGGGTTTCCCATAGGGTGGCTGTGGCTCGCCCGGGCTATACCACCGTAAACTTGTGCGGCAATATGGCACAGGTGAGTTTTCCATACTTCCACGGCAAGCGATCATTGATCGATTCGAAGTCCGTGGCACCTGCGACAGGAGGGCGCATATGGCTGGTCCGCAGCTGAAGAAGATTTTTTGTGTGATCGACCCGACGACCAACAACCAGCGGGCATTGACCCGGGCTGCGTCAGTCGCTCGGAACAGTGGCGCTGAGATTCACGCCCACCTGTGTTTCTCTGTGCCGAGCGGGGTGCGGGCCAACGATCGCGACAGCTTGCGCGAGGCCGAGCAGAGCCGCCATGAGGCTTGGCTGGAGCGCCTGGTGGCGCCTTTGACCTCGGAAGGCCTGACCGTCACCACCGAGGTTGAGAGCGAAGAAGACTGGCGCGCTGCACTGATCGAGGCGGCGAAGCGCATCAAGGCCGACTTGATCGTGCGCTCGAGTTTTCGGCGCTCGGCTTTGCAGCGCCGAGTGTTGAAGACAACGGATTGGGCGCTGCTGCGCGAAGCCCACTGCCCGGTGCTGCTGGTCAAGACAGACCGGGTCGGCAAGCTGGAGAAGGTGCTGGTGTCACTCGACATCAAAGACAAGGATGAGGCGCACAAGAAGCTCACCGACCTGCTGATCGACCATGCACGCAGTATTGCCGAACGCTCCAATGCAGAACTGCACGCCGTCAATGCCTATCAGGGTTCCATGAACTTCGTGCATCCGCCGGACCTGGCCAAGCGTGTCGGCATCGAACGGTCCCAAGCCCATGTCGGCGATGGTTCTCCGGAAGCCATCATTGCCAACGTCGTTGAGAAACTTGGCTCACCACTGGTCGTCATGGGGTCGCTGGCGCGTAAAGGTGTCTCGGGAATCGTGGTCGGCAATACCGCAGAGCGAATTCTGGACGACATCAATGCCGATGTGATGGTGGTCGTTAAGCGCTGACCTGAACTCCGGGGCCTGAGCTCGGGAGCCTGAGCACGGGGCCTGAGCACGGGAAAGGGGGCTGGCGTGAGCCAGTCCCATCCCGGCTGGTCCCGCAAGGCCCCAGCGGCTGGCGACTTCAATGTGCGCGAAAATCTGCCCGATATCGGGCAAACTCCTTGGCAATTTCACCTGCGCCAAGGAAACTCCCTCCCATGTCAGACCAGATACAGCAGCCTGACCTGCGCCAGCTGGCCGATCATCTGGCTGTGCTGGCCGGCCTGCCAGCTGATCGTGCGTATCGGGTTCTGACCGAAGTGCTCAGCTTCCTTGATGAGACCCCCGACGCCTTTGTGCGTCGGCGTCATCAGGTGCTGCAGCATGAAGGGCTCAGCAACGCCGACATATACGTTCGGCTGCGGCAGGAACTCGGGCAGTTGCGCTTTCGGGCGCCCGAGTACAGCGAGCGGCAGATCCGGCGTCTGGTTTACGGTTGATCGCATAGCTGCCGGCTGGTCCGGCGTGTCAGGGAGGTTTTCATGTGTGGCATTGTCGGATACATCGGTCCGCGGAATGCAGCGCCCATTTTGCTGGCCGGACTGTATCGGCTTGAGTACCGGGGCTACGACTCCGCGGGCATGGCGCTGGTGCGGCGCAATCGCCTGAGTGTGTGCAAGCGTCAGGGTCGGGTCGGCGCTTTGGAGGCTGCGCTGCCGAACAGCTTTGCAGGCAGCCCCGGCATCGCCCATACGCGCTGGGCGACGCATGGCGAGCCCAGCGATGCCAATTCGCACCCGCATTGTGATGCGGAAGAGCGGGTGGCTCTGGTTCACAACGGCATAATTGAGAATGCTACCAGCCTCAGAAAAAAGCTTGAAAAAGAAGGAGTTGTGTTCGCTTCAGAAACAGACTCTGAGGTTCTGGCGCATCTGATCGCGCGGGCAGAAGGCGACACACTGGAAGCGCGTGTGCGCGTCGCGCTGGCACAGGTCACCGGCACATACGGCCTTGCCGTGCTGGACGCGCGGCATCCGGACGAGCTGGTGGTGGCGCGCAATGGCAGCCCGGTGATCATCGGTATCGGCGACGGGGAAATGTTCGTTGCCTCGGACGCCGCGGCGCTGATCCGGCACACCCGCCAGATCGTGCATCTCGATGACGGCGAGCTGGCGACGGTGCGCGCAGACGGCTTTGAAAGCTCCATGCTGGAGGGTGGCCGTACCGACAAGACGCCGCTGGCGCTGAGCTGGACGGACGAGTCTTTCGACAAGGGCAACCATGAGCACTATATGCGCAAAGAGATTGCCGAGCAGGGCGAGTCGGTGCGGCGCACGCTGCGCGGCCGACTCGACCGGCGCTTTCAGACGGCACGGCTTGGGGGCCTGGAAATGGCGGCCCGTGAGCTGCTGGATGTCCGGCGTATCAAGATACTGGGGTGTGGTTCCGCGTACATTGCGGGCTGCCTGGGGGCCAACATGATTGAGCAGCTGGCCCGTATTCCAGCGCATGCCGAGCAGGCCTCGGAATTCCGGTACCGGAACCCGGTGATCGAAAAGGACTGTCTGTACATTGCGGTCAGTCAGTCCGGTGAGACGTTTGACACCCTGGCGGCGGTACAGGAGATCAAGCGCAAGGGTGGCGCCGTTCTTGGTGTGGTCAACGTGGTTGGCAGCACCATCGCCCGTGAGTGCGGGCGCGGCATTTATCTGCATGCCGGGCCGGAAGTGTCCGTGGTGTCGACCAAAACCTTTACCTGCACGGCGGTCGCCTTTGCGCTGCTCGCCATTCATCTGGGACGTATCAGGGACTTGTCGCCGGCGCAGGGTGGACGGCTGATCGCTGCGCTTGAGGCGCTGCCGGATCAGATCGAGCAGGTGGATGCGCAGGAAGCGCAGGTCGCTGAGCTTGCCAAAGCCTTCAGCAGCGCCAATGACGCCTATTTCATCGGTCGGACCTGGGGCTATGCGTTGGCGATGGAGGGCGCTCTAAAGCTTAAAGAAATCAGCTATTTGCACGCGGAAGCTTATCCTGCTTCTGAGCTTAAACATGGCCCGTTGGCATTGATCGAGCCCGGAACGCCAACACTGATTGTGCTGCCGGACGACGAGCTGCTGGCGAAGAATCATTAGACCATTGAAGAGATTCAGGCCAGACGTGGGCCGGTGGTTGCGGTCGCCCATCCGGGAGCGGCCCCGGATTCACTGCAGGCGGTGGTCGAGGTGCCCCGGTCTGAACCTATTCTGGACCCGATACTGATGAACATTCCGCTGCAGCTGCTCGCCTATCACGTGGCGTTGAATCGCGGCACCAATGTGGACAAGCCGCGGAATCTGGCGAAGTCCGTCACCGTGGAGTAATGGCGCGAATCTAACAGGCCGTCATGCAACGGCCTGTCAGTAGCGGCGTAACAGCCAGCGCAGTATGGGCTCCGGCGGGGGACGCCCGACCAGCGGTGTTGCTGCCGCACGTCGGATAGCGGCGATCGGTCGCAGATCCGATCTTTCGTGCAGGGCCAGCAGTCGCTGGATGCGCTCGTCCGTCGGCGGATGTGTCTGCAGCCACTTCAGAAACGGGGGCGGCCTTTGGCCGAACAGGGTCCGCAGCCAGCTGCCGTGATGCTGTTCCAGAATCTGCAGAGCTTCCGCCAGACCTCTCGGATCACCGGTCATGGCGACGGCTTCGAGGTCGGCCATGTACTCGCGATTTCGTGACAAGGCCAGTTGCAGCAGCGTGCTGAGGGTCGGCGCGAGCGCAGCGAACAGCAGGGCGAGCCAGGGCAGTGCGACCTCGCCGAGCAGGATGCCGGGCAGCATCAGAATCAGCAGCAACTGAATGGCGAACGCGCTCCAGACGGTGAACTGGGACATGGCAGCGGCCAGTGCCATGACGCGGGTGTCGCCGTTGCGCAGGTGACTGACTTCATGGCCCAGGACGCCGGCAAGCTGCCGCAGATTGAGCGTGGCCAGCAGCCCGGCAGAGACGGCCACACCACCATTCTGGCGGGTACCCGTGGCAAAGGCATTCAGGTTGGGGTCCGGGACATAGAAGAGCGCCGGCGGGGTTTCCATCTGCGCCCGGTCATACAGGGCTCGCAGCACGGCATACAGCTCAGGGGCCTGTGCCGGACTAAGCTGACTGGCGCCGGCACGTGCCAGGACATAGCGTGCTGGTATGCGGCCGCCGACAAAGGCACCGAATATCACCAACAGCAGCGCCCAGTACAGTCCTTCCGGTCCCGCCAACAGCCACGCCGGAATGGCCATCAGGCAGGCCAAGCCACCCAGGATCAGCCCGGTCTGCAGCAGATTTTGCAGGCGTCCGCGCCACAGCTGCGATGGCGCAAGCGGCCGGCGGTCAGTCATACCGGTCTTCGGTCATCAGGCGTTGATGCCACAGTTCATACATTTGGGCAGTCCCATCTGGGCAAGTCGCATCTGGGCAAGTCGTATTGCTTCAGTATAGGTGCGTAGTAGCGGCACTTCGAACTTCCGAATGTCCAGTTCCGACTGCGGTTGTCGCCCGCTAATGGCATCATGCTCGCCTGAACTGGTCGGACAGTGATCATCGATGAAGTTGTTGGCAGTAGGAGATCTGCACCTGGGCCGCCGCCCTTCGCGTTTACCGGCCATGCTGGCGGAACGTGCTGCCGAGCTGGGGCCGGCAGAAGCCTGGCGACGGCTGGTCGCTCATGCGGTCGAACAGCGGGTAGACGCCGTGGTGCTGGCCGGTGATCTGGTTGAACGCGAGGATGACTTCTTTGAGGCCTACCGGGACCTGCGCGAAGGTGTAGAGCGGCTGACCGGGGCGGGTATTCGCGTGCTGGGCGTTGCCGGGAACCACGACGTCCAGGTTCTGCCGCGGCTGGCCGCGCAATTGCCGGATTTTGAGCTGCTCGGGGCCGGGGGTCACTGGCAGGCCGTCCAACTGGAAGGTGGCGGGGAGCGATTGCAGCTCTGGGGCTGGTCTTTTCCAACAAAAGTGGTGGCGAAGAGTCCGTTGGCCGAACAACAGTTTCCGGCTGCGGAGGGGCTGAGCCTCGGGCTGCTCCACTGTGACCGGGATGCGCAGGGCAGTCAGTACGCGCCAGTGACGACCGCAGAACTCAACGCAGCCGGCCTGGATGGTTGGCTGCTCGGCCACATTCATCAGCCCGACCCGCTGAATGCAGAGCGCCTGCAGGGATATCTGGGCTGTGTCACCGGCATGGACCCGGGTGAGCATGGCCCGCGCGGGCCATGGCTGATTGAGGTCGAGCGGGGGCGCGTTGCCCGCTGCCAACAATGGCTGGTCGCGCCAATTCAGTACGAAAGGCTGGACCTGGACCTCACTGATCTGCCTGGGCCGGATGCCGCACAGGACGCGCTGCTCACGGCACTGCCGCCGCTGGAGCGCGAGCTGGCGGCCCGGCTCAATCCACCGGACGTGGTCGCGCTGCGCGTGAGGCTGGTTGGCCAGAGTCAGCATGGCGCCGCAGCGGCGACAGGATTTCCACAGGCGTTGCACGATCAGCTGCCCGTGGCCGGGACAGAACGGCACTACTTTATTGAGCGCATCATTGATGCCACCGAGCCGGTGATCCCGCTGACGGATCTGGCTGGCCGGGCCGATCCGGTTGGCTTGTTGGCGCAGCGCCTGCTGCTGCTGGATGCGCCGGCCACGGATCCGGAGCGGCAGAACCTGCTCAGCCGCACACGCCGGCATCTCGAGAAGCAGCTGCAGGCCACCCACTGGCAGGGGATATTGCGCGAAGGTCAGGGTAAAGAGCACCTGGACGATGTGACAGTAGCGGATTACCTGCGTCGTGCCGGACGCCAGGCACTCGCCGGGATGCTGGCGTCCGAGGAGTCGGGCTGATGCGTCTGCGCCTTCTTCGCATTGAGCGGCTGCCGGGCATTGCACCAGGGTTCGAACTGAGCGACCTGGGCCCTGGCGTGAACCTGATCTCCGGTCCGAACGCCAGCGGCAAAAGCAGCCTGATTCGGGCGCTTAAGTATTTGCTCGCCGGACCCGATGCGGCCGATCCGGCCATGCTGTCGCTCGACGCCGAGTTCGGCAATGGGGGCCGCTGGTCAGTTACGCGCCAGGGCTCTGACGTGCAATGGCGGCACGACGGACGCGATGCGCCGCCGCCACGGCTGCCCGATCGCGACGCCTTGTCCGGCTACTGGCTGACGATGGAGAACCTGCTCAGCAAAGACACCACTGACAAGGATCTTGAGGCGACGCTGTATCGTGCGTTGAGCGGCGGCTTTGATCTCGAGGCGCTGAAGGCAGAATTGTTTGGCCTTGGGCCGCAGCACGGTCAGCGCGAATACCGGACATTTTTGACCGCACGCAATGCGCTGTCTGAGCAGGTCAGCGAGAGCCGTGCCCTGCAGCGCGACGAGGCCGAGTTGCCAGCATTGCGAACGCGGATTGCCGAGGCAAGGGCTGCTGCAGAGCAGGCCGCAGCATTGGCCAGAGCGCTCGAATGGCTTGACCTCAGGGAACAGCAGCGCTCGCTGACGGCGCAGCTGCAAAATTTCCCGCCAGCCATGTCGCGCCTGCACGGTGACGAGATCGAGCGGCTGGATGTCCTGGAGTCCGATCTGGCCAGGATTGATGAGGCGATGCGCGGTGCGGTGCAGCAGCAGTCTGACGCGCGGCGGGATCTTGCTGACAGTGGCCTGGCAGCTGGAGCGCCAGCCGAATCAGAACTGGCGACGCAGCAGGCGGCGCTGCAACGCCTGCGCGAGCTTGGGCAGCACCACGATGACTGTCAGCAGCAATTGCAGCAGGCCGAGTCGGATCTAGACATGGCCGTTAAACAACTCGGTGGTCAGGATCCCGATCAAGGGTTGTCGTTCACGCCCGAGCATCTGCAGCGTGCAGAGCGTCTGGTGCGGGAGCTGCTGCAGGCTCGTAAGCACTGTGCCGAACTGCAGGCGCAGCTGGATGATCTGCCAGAGCCCGTTGCCGAACATGAGTTGCTCTCATTGCAGCAGGGTGCCGAGTTGCTCCGCGGCTGGCTGGCTGCACATGCGTTGAACCAACAATGGCCTTGGGGGGCGCTGGCAGCCGTGCTTGGTGGCGTGGTGGCAGCCGGTGTCGGCGCATACCATCAACTGTGGGTGGCGGCAGCCGGCGGTCTGATCGCTGCGACCGGTGGCGCGATGTCCTGGTGGCAGCGACGCGCGCTGCTTGGCAAAACGCGTGCGGACTATCTGAGTGGTGATCTGTCACCACCCGAGCAATGGACGCTTGATGCAGTTCGTGCGCGTCGCAATGTGCTGGAATCGCAATTGATCCGGGCGCGGGAGCAGAACGTCCGCATCGCCCGGCAGGAAGGGCTGCAACAGTCGCTGGCACAGGCGCAGGCCGAAGCCCGGCAACTGGAAGATGCGCATCAGGCGCTGGCGCAGGAGATTGGCTTCGAACCTCAGCAGGCGGTCCTGAACCTTGATCTGTTCCTGCGTCATCTGGCGCAGTACCAGGACGCCGGACGACGGCGTGATCTGGCGCATCGACACCTGGGCGCGTTGACAGCGGAGCGGGTGGCGCTGGCTGAGACACTACAGCAGTTTCTGGCTGGCTGGGGCGAAACGGTAAGTTCTGATGTCGCGGCATTGGCAACGGGGTTGGACAGCCTGCAGCAACGCTGCCGGGATGCCCGCAGCGCCAGAGACAAATTGACACGCGCGCAACAGGCGAAGGCGGATGCCCAGGGGCGCTATGCGCAGCGACAGCAGGAAGTCCTGGCGCTGTACGAGCATGCCGGGCTGCCGGACGGTGATCGCCAGGCACTGATGGCGTGCCTTGAGAGACTTGATGACTGGCGAAGGCTTAAGCGTGAGGCCGATCAACTTGTTGGTCGCATACAAAGCGTGCGGGCCAATCTCGCCGGGCAAGAGGCGGTGCTGGCATTGGTGGAGCAGGACGACCGCGCCGAGCTGCTTGAGCAGCAGGCGCAGGCGAAAGCCGCCGCACAACGTCTGGATGACCTGACAGAAGAAGCCGGCCGCCTGACAGAACGGCTGGCGCAGGCCGGTCGTGAACACAGACTTGAGCAGGCACAGGCGGAGGTCGATCAGGGCCAAGCGCATCTTCAGGATGTCCTGGACAGCTGGCTGCTGAAACATACCGGACAGTTCCTGCTGGATGAGGTCAGCGCGGCTTATCATCACGACCATGAGCCGGCATTGCTCAGTGAAGGGCGGCGACGCTTTCAGCAGTTCACGCACCATGGCTGGGATCTTATGCTGGACAAGGCGGCTGGCCTGCTTGCGACAGAGCAGGCCAGCGGTGACAAGTTCACGCTGTCCGAATTGTCCACTGGAACCCGCATTCAGTTGCTGCTGGCCATGCGGACGGCCAGGCTGGCCTATCTCGAGCAGGGCAGGGAATCATTGCCGCTGTTCCTGGATGAGGCTCTGACAACCAGCGACGAGACGCGGTTTGCTGCCGTAGCCCGTGCGCTGCATGCACTGGCCAATGTGGAAGACCGTCAGGTGTTCTATTTGAGTGCACGCCGCCAGGAGCTTGGTCTGTGGCAGGCAGTGACGGGTCAGCAGCCGCATCATATTGATCTAGCAGCGCTGCGCTTTGGTGAAGCCGTGGCTGCTGACGATCTCGCTGTGTCACGCCTGCCTGAGGTGCCGTTGCCGGGACCGCTCAGTTCCGAAGCGTACGGCACTTTGCTCGGCGTACCTGCGGTGGACCCGACACTGCCGGCCGGGAAGCTGCATCTGTTTCATCTGCTGCGCGACGACTTGACCTTGCTGCATCATTTGCTCAGTGCGTGGCGTGTGGAGAACCTTGGTCAGCTTGAGCTGTTGCTGGGCAGCGATGCAGTGGTCAATGCGATACCCGACGCAGATACCCGCAGCAAGCTCGTCGCTCGTTGCCGGTTGGCACGGCATTGGTTGGCCGCATGGCAACAAGGCCGGGGCAGGCCAGTTGATCGTACGGTACTGGCAGCTTCCGGCGCAGTCTCCGACGCCTTTATTGATCCGGCATCAGAATTAGTCGCTGCGCTGGAAGGCGATGGCCGCGCATTGATTGCGGGTATGCGTAGAGGAGAGGTGCCACGATTCCGGAAGGAAAAGATTGATGAACTCGAAGCCTGGTTGGAAACTGAAGGCTACATTGATTCAGCGCCAGTCCTGAACGCTGGCGAAAGACTGCAGACAACCTTGCTCTCAGCCGATGACGCAACAGAGTCCGGTGCGGCCGTGCAGCGGCTGGTGGGCTGGCTGGAGGCCGGGTGCGCCGCCCGGCCCCATGCCGTGACCGATACAGAGGCTCGCCCCGATAACGGCAGCGAAGCCTAGGCACTCAGGCTGTCGATGAATCCGTCAGCCTGTCCGCCAACCCCGAAGAGCGCCAGGTATTGCGGGTTACGGCTTGATTCCAGACTTCCCGGTTCGGCAGCATCACCGTGAAACGGTCGCTGGCCCTGGTGATCGCGGTATAGAGCAGTTCGCGCGACACGACCGGGTTGTCCTGTGGTGGCAGCACCAGTGCCGTGTGCTGAAATTCCGAGCCCTGTGACTTATGGACGGTCATGGCCCAGGCACTCTCTACGGCGCCAAGGCGGCCGGGCAGCAGGAAGCGGATGCCGCCGTCGGGTTGTGGGAAAGCCACTCGCAGGCGGTGTTTGCCATGCGCATCAGCGACCGTCAGGCAGACGCCGATGTCGCCATTGATCAAACCGAGCTGGTAGTCGTTGCGGGTGACCATGACCGGACGCCCGGGATACCAACCATCGCTTTGTGAGATGAGGCCGTGCGCGAGAAGAACTTCGGCGATCCGGCGGTTCAGTCCCTTGACCCCTGCAGGCCCGTCGCGCAAGGCACAGAGCAGTCGAAATCTGGCGAAGTCGTCCAGCATCGCTCGAGCCTGTTCAGCCGCCGCCGACTCCGGCAAGGACTCTGATTGTTGCTGCAGG
>SKXG01000325.1 GCA_007128525.1 Pseudomonadales bacterium
AGTCTCATTACGATCTGCAATACCGCCAGCTTGGCCAGCCGGACCGGATCTGCTGGCCCGGAACGAAGCACCTGCCATTGCCGCCAGACGAAGATGGCGTTGGGAATGGTCACCACACCGGTCGCCAGAATCGCGGCAAAGCCAGCCTCCGGGCTTTTCAGCGTCAATAAGACGGCCAGCGCCCCGCCAATGCCAAGCTGACAAATCAGGATTTTCGACGGTATCGACAAGCGTCGGCTCCACTACCTGTTCGGATCAGCCAACAGCCTGCTCACCCTGCCAGAGAATTGCGATAAACGGGCTACCCCGCGCAAGGCGCCGACATTATAGGGATGCCCCCTGCCGCGCGCAATAAAACCGGACCGGATCCTTCCGATTCTGCCAGCGGCCGCTAGCGAATGTGTTTGAGAATACCCTCGAGCTCATCCATCGACGAGTAGGCAATGCTCAACACACCTTTGCCGCGGCCATCGAAGCTGATATTGACGGGCGCGCCGACCCGGTCACTGAGTTCCTGCTCCAGACGCCGGGTGTCCGGGTCCTTACCGGGCTGGCTTGACGCCGGGCGCGGCTTCGGCGGTGTCTGCAGCTGTTTGACCAAGGCCTCGGTCTGGCGCACGCTCAGTTTACGCTGCACCACCTGACGTGCGGCACTGAGCTGCTGCGTGGTCGGCAGGCCCAGGATTGCCCGCGCATGGCCCATCTCCAGGTCGCCTTCAGCCAGCATGGTGCGAACCTCATGCACCAGGTTCAGCAAGCGCAGCAGATTGGCGACCGATGCCCGCGATTTACCGACAGCGTCTGCAACCTGTTGCTGCGTGAGCTCAAATTCATCCTGCAGGCGCTGCAGCGCCAGCGCTTCCTCAAGCGGATTCAGATCCTGGCGCTGGATGTTCTCGATCAGCGCCATGGCCACCGCACGCTGATCCGAGACGTCCCGGATGACCGCAGGCACCGTGGTCAGGCCGGCCAGTTTAGCAGCACGCCAGCGCCGCTCCCCGGCGATGATCTCGTAACCCCCACTGGCCCGGCTGCGCAGAACGATGGGCTGCATCAGGCCCTGGGCTTTGATGGATGCCGCCAGCTCCTGCAGCGCGGCATCATCCATGCTGCGCCGGGGCTGATACTGTCCCGGACCAATCTGATCGACCGGAATCTCGGAGAGCCGGGCCCCGTCGCCTGAAGGCTGCGCGCCATCTGCGGGTGCGGGATCAGCACCGCCAGTACGGCTGTTGTCACGGGGCTGGCCACCCAGCAACGCATCCAGACCGCGCCCCAATCCTCGTTTCTTACTCATAAGCCGTCATCGATCAGGTTAGTTCGGCCGCCCGGTCAGGCCGCATCAGGCTGGCGCCGCTGCAATTCACCGGCAAGCGCCAGGTAAGCCACCGCGCCACGTGAATGGCGATCATAAGCGATCACCGGCAGACCGTGGCTGGGCGCTTCGGCCAGCCGCACGTTGCGCGGGATCACGGTCCGGTACACTTTGTCGCCAAAGTACTTCACGAGCTGCCGCGAGACATCGCGGGTCAGGCTGTTGCGCGGATCATACATGGTCCGCAGGATGCCCTCTATCTGTAGCGCCGGGTTGGCGCGCGCCTGCACCCCTTCTATGGTTTCCATCAAGGCCGACAGACCTTCCAGTGCATAGTACTCACACTGCATCGGAATCAGCAGGCTGCGGGCCGCGACCAGCGCATTGATGGTCAGCATGTTCAGGGAAGGCGGGCAGTCGATCAGCACGAAATCGTAGTCCTGCGCCTCCCTTGCCAGCAGGGTTCGCAACCTCGATTCACGCGCTTCATGGTCCAGCAGAGCCACTTCTGCAGCGGTCAGGTCGATATTGGCCGGCACCAGATCGAAGCCGCCATCGGTGGTCAGCAACACATCAGCCAGCGTGGCTTCCCCGACCAGCCAGTCGTAAACACTGAGTTCCAGCGCGTTCTTGTCGATGCCGGAACCCATACTGGCATCGCCTTGCGGGTCCATATCGATCAGCAGCACACGCGACTTCAGATGCGCGAGCGCAGCCGCCAAGTTGACACTGGTGGTGGTCTTGCCGACCCCGCCTTTCTGATTGGCAATGGCAATGATCTTTCGCATGGTGTGCTGCTCAATCCCCAACTGTTGGCGGCGCGCTGGCGGCCGCGCACTTGTCCAATACCCACAGATAATGCGGGTGGTCCAGGCCAGGAATGGCCAGGGTGACGAAGCGGGCAGCGCTGATCCCGCTAAAGGAGGCCTCAGCGGCTTCCGGCCCGGCCTGCAGCAAGGCCCGCCCATGATCCTCGAGCAGACCGCTGACTTTGGGCCAGAGCCGCGACGGTGTATCCAGCGCCCGGCTGACCAAAGTAGCAAAGGGCTGCGCCGGCCGATAGTGGGCCAGCTCGCTGGTGACGACGGTGACTTCGGCCAGATTCAGCTCAATCCGGCATTGCTCGAGAAAACGGGTCTTGCGCGCACTGCGATCGATCAGCGTCATAGCCCGCTCCGGCCGGGCAATGGCCAGCGGTATACCCGGCAGCCCACCGCCGCTGCCCAAATCGGCTACCGGCCCGGCAGGCGCGTCATCCAGCCAGGGTAACAGCGCCAGCGAGTCGAGCAGGTGCCGGCTCAGCAGCCGATGCAGATCCTGGCGTGAAATCAGATTGAAGGCCTGGTTCCAACGACTGAGCAGCGCCGCATAATCCAGCAGCTTCTGCTGCCTGGCCGGATCCAGCGCCAGACCCAGGGCATCAAGACCGGCAGCGAGTTCTGTCGCCTCGCTCACGCGCTGGCGCGCTGCTGCTTCTTGACCTCAACAAGCAGCAGGCTTAGTGCCGCCGGTGTCATGCCGGGAATCCGGGAGGCCCGGGCCAGTGTCTCCGGGCGCGCCTCACTGAGCTTCTGCCGCAACTCATGGGACAGGCTGCCAATTGCTGCATAGTCGAGGTCACTCGGCAGCACAACAGATTCATTCTGTCGCAGACGCTCGATGTCAGCCTTTTGACGGCGAATATAGCCCTCATACGTGGCCTGTATCTCCACCTGCTGCAGGACGGTCGGATCCATCTCACCAAGTTCGAGGACCGCAACCAGATCTGCAATAGAGACTTCCGGGCGCTTTAGAAAATCGAGCAGACTGCCTTCCTTGCTGACAGTGATACCGAGTCGCTGGTGCAGCTTTTGCGCCAGAACAGAATCTGGCGCCAAATGCTGGCGCCTCAGTTTATCTGTTAGCGCTTCAATGCCGGCTTTCTTTTCCTTGTAGACCGACCAGCGCGCATCTCCAACCAGGCTCAGCTCTCTACCTGTTTCAGTGAGGCGCAGATCGGCGTTGTCTTCACGCAGCAGCAGCCGGAACTCTGCCCGGCTGGTAAACATCCGGTAGGGTTCATTGGTGCCCAGGCTGATCAGATCATCCACCAGCACACCGATATAGCCCTGATCACGACGCGGTGTCCAGGCCGGACGGCCGGAAACTTTCAGTGCGGCGTTGACGCCGGCGAGCAAACCCTGTGCCGCGGCTTCTTCATAGCCGGTGGTGCCATTGATCTGGCCGGCGAAATACAGACCTTCAACCGCTCTGGTTTCCAGCGAATACTGCAGGTCCCTGGGATCAAAAAAATCGTACTCAATCGCATAACCAGGCCGCGTTATATGGGCCTGCTCGAAACCGCGAATGCTGCGCACCAGGGCGACCTGCACATCAAACGGCAGGCTGGTCGAAATGCCGTTCGGATACAGCTCCGGCGTTCCCAACCCTTCGGGTTCGACGAAAACCTGATGCGAGGTTTTGTCGGCAAAGCGGTGCACCTTGTCTTCAATCGATGGACAGTAGCGCGGGCCGATGCCCTCGATAACACCGGTGAACATGGGCGAACGATCCAGAGCACCCTGGATGATCTCATGGGTCCGGGCGTTGGTATGGGTGATGTAGCAGTCCACCTGCGGCGGGTGTTGATCCGCAGTGCCGAGCAGGGACATCACCGGGCGCGGGTCATCGCCGGGCTGGGTCTCCATCACGCTGAAGTCCACAGAGCGACCGTCGATGCGCGGGGGGGTACCGGTTTTTAGCCGGTCGACCCGGAACGGCAGCGCCCGCAGCCGATCGGCCAGGGCATTGGACGGCGCATCGCCGGCCCGGCC
>SKXG01000124.1 GCA_007128525.1 Pseudomonadales bacterium
AAGGCAAACCACAGCAGAGGCACGATCAGAAGCGTGACCGCCAGCCACTGGCTTATGCCAGCCAGGCCCCAACCGGCAAGCACACCATCCAGGGTTGGCGGCTGAGTAGCGAACTGCAGGCTGGTCCAGTCAGCCAGGGTCAACCGCAGCGGCGCCAGCAATCCGGTCAAAGCCACGAAAGCACTAATCCCGAGGCACAGCAGTACGATCAGAGAGCGCAAATTGCCGGATGCCAGCAATACCAGCGCACGTGCACCGCAACCATTGGCCAGCACCATGCCATAGCCAAACAAAGCACCACCCAGGGGCAGCAGCAACCAGCTTTGGGTGCGCTGCCAGTACAGACTGGAACCCAGATCGACCAGGCCAAAGGTCCGCAACAGCTGCGTGCCCAGCAATGCCACCACCATGGCCAGAGCAAACGCCTGCATCTTGCGCCAATCCCCAGACACCAGTAGGCCTCGCATGCCGCTCATCAAGCAGAAACCGGACCGCTGACCAGCCACACCGAACAGCAGGCCAATGGCAAAGCCGCCCCAGAGCACAAGCGTCAGATGATCCAGGTCGGCCATCAGCTGCGCCTGGTACCCCAGGTATCCTGGCTGATTGCGTTGTACCAGGCCACCGCATTGCGCGCTTCACGGCGACGGAACGCGGCACTGGCATCTAGTGGGCTGATACCGCCTTCAACTTCTAAAATTTCTCCGTTGACAACCCGGTAGACGCCAGCAACAGAAATACCGTAGTCGGGCGCAATCAGGCTGTAGCAGGTATTGATCCAGGACGCATCCGGCATGGGCTGTTCGGCCAGCCCCGACACGATGGCCATGGCGGCCACTTTGCCCTGGGCGTTGGCGCAGAAACCGGACTTCGGCATTGGCGCAGCCACCGTTGCATCGCCGACGACGAATATGTCGGGAACCTGAACGGACTCAAAGCTTTCCGGCTTGACCGGCACCCAGCCTGAGGCATCGGTTACCCCGGCGCGTGCGTCAATGTATCCGGCCTTCTGCGGCGGTACCACGTTCAGCACATCGGCCCGATGCCGCTCACCGAACTCTGTCTCCACGGTCAGATTGTCGGCGTCGACGCGAATCACGCGCCCGTCATCCGACATACCTACCCACTCAATCATGTCGCCATACACTTCGCGCCAACCCTGCGTGAACAGGGGCTGCTTGGAGAATGCATCCTTAGCATCCAGCAGGAGCACCTTCGATCGTGGTTTGTGCGTCTTCAGGTAGTGCGCCACCATGGCAACGCGCTCATAAGGCCCGGGTGGACAACGAAACGGATTGGCTGGGGCCGACAGCACGAACAGACCACCATCTTCCATGGCTTCCAACTGCCGCTTGAGCAGGTGTGTCTGCGGACCCGCTTTCCAGGCATGTGGCGCTTTCGACGCGGCCGCTTCGTCGTAACCGTCCAGCGCTTCCCAATCCATGTCCACGCCCGGTGACAGTACCAGCCGGTCGTAGCGCAGTTCAGCGCCATCCGACAGTGTGACGACCTTGCGTTCGGAGCTCACCTGCTCGGCACTTGCGCCAACCACCTTCACGCCGTAACGACGCTCAAGTTCGTGAAAATCATGACCGAGATACTCAAAGTCTTTCAGGCCAGCAAAGTACAGATTGGTGAACGGGCAGGTGTAGAAACGGGCAGCCGGCTCGATCAGCGTCACGTCTATGGTCGGGTCCAGACGTTTGACGTATTTGGCTGCCGTAGCGCCGCCAAAGCCGCCACCAACCACCACTACTTTCGGCGCAGCTCCCCCTGCCCGCAACGGCAGACTCAAGCCACCAAAGGCAACGGTGGCACTTCCGGCAGCGAACAGCTTCAGGGCGTTACGGCGGTCGGTACGCAGTGGCTGCGTTGCATCATCGTATTTCATGGGCACCCCCTATTCCGACGCGTCGTCAGCGTCCGCTGGCGATTTGTCGGCGAAGTAGTCGGCCAGAACGGCCAGCTCGGCTTCGCTGTAGCCACCCACCAACCGATTCATGACCGTAGTGTTGGGCATTTGCCCGGCTTTAAAGGCGAGCAGCTGGGCGCGCAGAATGGAACTTGGCACACCGGCAATGGCCGGCACGCCGTCTTCGCCATAGCTTCCGTCGGTGCCATGACAGTTGTAGCAGGCAACGGCCAGCATCTTGGCCTGGCGCTGGTCAACTTCGCTGGCTGAGTTCTCGTCCTCTGCCAGGACAACCGGGCTCACACCAACTGCCAAAGCGGCAAGAAACAGAATTGCAGCAAGCTTGAACGTCAATGATTGCATCACCTTGCCCTCTCCAAATCAGTAACGGCACAGACTAACGCAATTTCCGGCCCTTTTGTTCCGACCACTCAGACACTCTGTTTCTTTACATATAGCTGGACATATAGCTGGGCATACAGCCGAATCAGTTGAGCTTCAGCCCGAGTTTGATGGGCCGGCCGGCGTCTATCTCCCGAACAGTCAGTGTGACCGTCCCCAACGACACCCGGTCACCCACCACCAGCGCGCGACCCAGCCTGCGCATCAAAAGATCCGACACCGACAATTCGGTTTCATCGGCACGCACATCCGCATCGTATACGGCGACTAGATCAGCGGCGCGGGCTTCGCCGTCAAGGACGAACTCACCGAAGAAACGCTGCGTACCCAGCGGCCCTTCACTCGGCAACCGGGTAAACAGCGGCACCAGCTGCTTGTACGTGCCAATCGGCAGCAGTAGCACGGCAACATCGTCCACCTGCAGCGGTGTGGCATCGACCACCGCCAGCAGCCTGCCCTCACGAATCAAACCCATGCAGGCAGCGCCATCGCCTATGACCTGGGACACCATCTGCTGCGCCGGTTGGCCGACACCGCGCGATCCCGGTTCAATGCGCATCTGCACCAATTCCAGCGGCTCCGGCACAGGCAGATCAACTTCCTGGCGGTCCAGGGGATCACCGCGCATGGGTACCTGAACCCGGAACAGTCTGGCTGCCGCCTTGATCGTAGTGCCCTGCACCACCAGCGACACCAGCACCACGGCAAAGGTGACATTGAACAACAGCTGCGCATGCTCCAGCCCCTCAACCACGGGAAACACTGCGAGTACGATTGGGACAGCCCCGCGCAGGCCGACCCAGGCTATGAAACCCAGCTCGCGTGGTGGAAAGCGGAACGGCAACAAGGCCAAAAGTACGGCCACAGGGCGGGCTACCAATATCAGAAATACAGCAATCATCAGCGCCTGCGGTACATCCTCCAGTACGCGGCTTGGTGTCACCAGCAGCCCCAGCACCAGGAACAGACCGGCCTGAGCCAGCCAGGCCATACCATCCATAACCCGCAGCACATGCTCCGTGGCATGTGTGCGGCGGTTGGCAATCATCAGTCCGGCCAGATATATCGCCAGGAAGCCACTACCACCCAGCTTGTTGATGGCTGCAAACAGAGCCAGTCCGCCCGAGGCCACCAGCAACGCATAGAGCCCTTCCACCAGGCGAACGCGCTGCAGCAGCAAAGCCAGCGCACCACCACCAAGTACCCCACCAATAGCACCCAGACCTAGCTGTTGGATAAAACTCCAGGCCAGCAACCCGGCCCCCGGTCCTTCACCGAACTGAATCCAGCTGACCATCAGAATGACCAGGAAAATGGCCATCGGGTCATTGGAGCCGGACTCAATTTCCAGCGTGGCCTCAACACGCTCATTCAGGCGCGCTTTGCTTTGGCCAAGCAGGCTGAATACGGCTGCCGCGTCAGTGGAACCGACGATGGCCCCCAGCAGCAGTGCGATGCGCCAGTCGACACCCAGTAACCAATAAGCAAACAGCGCCACGCTAATCGCAGTGAAGACCACCCCGAAAGTGGCCAGCGATATCGCCGGGCGCAAGGCAACGCGAAAGCTGGCTATATTGGTGCGCAAGCCACCATCGAGCAGGATGACCGCCAGTGCCATGTTGCTGATCAGGAAAGCAAACTGAAAGTCATCGAAGACGATGCCGCCGAGCCCGTCTTCTCCGGCCACCATGCCGACAACCAGGAAAATGAGCAGCAGCGGAAAGCCAAGTCGCGCCGATGCCAGACTCAGAAGCAGGCTTCCGAACAACAGTACGCCAGTCAACAAAATGATGGTATTGGCTGCGTCCATTCG
>SKXG01000437.1 GCA_007128525.1 Pseudomonadales bacterium
CGTCTGGCTGTTGTCCGGGCGGTGATCGGGCTGGGTCGGTTTATCGTGGTCGCTCATGGTCCACTCCGTCTGAGCCCGGCATTCTGCGGCATTCTGTGCGGCCCGCCAACTTGGGCCGGGACTGGACAATATCTGGATCTGGACTAGGGTATCTCTGAACAACGCCTTGCATCTGTACGCTTCAGTCCACGCAGAGGACGCAAGGCGTTGCTCAGAGGTACCCTAGATTTGCCTCCGATAACCAGCATCAAGGAAGGCGCTGGAACGACTTCAAGGATGAAGGCGACAATAATATGAGTCTGAATACGGACCTGGAGACCGGTGTGCGCCCGGCCAACGCTGTCACCCTGCAAGGTGAGCGCACACTTCGGAGTAAACCCCCGACAACACTCACATCGGCGCAGAACTTGCTGTCTCTGACCGGCGCTCGCAGTCATCGGGTGCTGCAGCAGGCGCTGCTGGATCTGTTGGGCGGGCACTTGCAGGCCGATGAGGTCTGGCTGGTGTCCGGTAGCCCGCGCGTGGGCTCGCCGGATGGCGCAGCCTGGCATGAGCCGGAAGAAGCTTGTGAGGTCTGCCTGTGGCAGGCTGACATGCCGCAGATCCTGCCGGTGTCCCGTCGCCTGCTGCCGCCCTGGGTGGGCAGCCGGCTGCTCCCGGACTCTGATCCGGAGGCCGCGGCGACGGTCAGTGGCTACTGGACCTGCACGGTGGACCTGTCAGCAATTGGATTGGCCAGCTGTCTGATCGGCCGTGGTAAGCCGCTCAGTCACAGCGAGCGGAGCAACATCGAGGCGCTGCTGGCGATTTACCTGAATGTGTATCAATTGCTCGATGATGCCGGAACGGACGTCCTGACCGGCCTGCCCAACAGGCGCAGCTTCGATCAGCGTCTGCCGGACCTGCTGCAGCAGCCGCCAATGGCGCCGGCCCTGCAAGGCGACCGGCGCAGCGATCCGGAACCCGGCGACCACTGGCTGGCGATGATTGATGTTGACCACTTCAAACGGGTCAATGATGAACATGGACATGCACAGGGCGACGCGGTGCTGCAGTGGATCGCACGGATCCTGCGGTGCAGCTTCCGTCAGGGCGATGCGGTATTCCGGATTGGTGGTGAAGAGTTTGTCGTGCTGCTCAACGGGTTGACGCGGGCACAGGCCGAGCGGGCGCTCCACCGGTTCCGGCAGACGGTAGCGGATACCGACTTTCCCAGTGTGGGGCGGGTCACGCTTAGCATTGGTGTGGTTCGTGCGGTACCAGAGAGCGCTGCAGATGTCTTGTTGGCGCGGGCCGACGAGGCCTTGTACACGGCAAAGCGCGCTGGACGCAATCGGCTGCAGTTACGCTAATATAAGAGCTTCAGGGTTAACCAGGGCTCGTCATGCGGTGGTGTGTTGTTGGCTTGATGCTGTTCGCCGGGTTGTCGGCGCCTTGGGACGTGCGTGCCGATCAGCTGCAGCTGGCCTCCGTGCACGCCCAGGTCATGGATCTGTCCACGGGAGATGTCCTGTTCAGCAAGCTTGAGCGGGAAGCGGTGCCGGTGGCGTCGATCACCAAGTTGATGACGGCGCTGGTGGTGCTCGAAGCCGAGTTACCACTGGATGAGTGGCTGACCATCGTGCCCAGGGCTACACCGGCGCCACGCAACGCCTATTCACGGCTCCGGCCGGACTCTCAGGCTCAGCGCGCAGATCTGCTGCGCATGGCGCTGAGTTCATCGGAAAACCTCGCAGCCTATCAGCTTGGTCATCACTACCCCGGTGGCATGGCAGCCTTTGTGTCGGCAATGAATGCCAAGGCGCAGCAACTGGGCATGCACAACACACGCTTCGTTGATACCACCGGACTGTCTGAGGACAACAGGTCCACTGCGGAGGATTTGCTGCTGCTGTTGCGCGCGGCCTGGCAGTCACCGCAGATCCATGAGCTTTCCACGACTGGCAGCTACAGCGTGCGCTTTCGTGCGCCGACATACCGCCTGCAGTTCGGCAATACCAACCCATTGGTCCGGCGCGGTGACTGGGACGTGCAGCTCAGCAAAACCGGTTACCTGGATGTCGCCGGGCGCTGCCTGGTCATGGTGATGGACGTTGCCGAGCGGCCGATGGCTGTGGTGCTGCTGAATTCCTTTGGTACGCGCAGCCCGATTGGCGATGCCGGCCGTATCCGGCGCTGGCTGGAGACGGGCGATCCAGGACGGGTTGCCGGACCAGCGCTGGAGTACGAGCAGCGGGCCAGTGCCGTCTATCGCAACTCTGGGTCAAACTGAGGTTCCGTCAGGTCTTCATCGCCGCGTGGATCGATGTCGAACGCCGCCGGCGTGGTTTCTGGCAGGGACTTGAACGGCTGATAGTGCTCGCGTGCCCGTGCGCCAGCGCTTAACCGTGCAGCGGTCCACATCGCGCCCACTGCAAAGCAGACTGCGGCAACAATGAACAGGGCTTGAGGGCCGAGCCAGGTCATCAGTGGTGCGGTGATGGCAGGGCCCAGGACTGAGCCCAGGCTCATCATCATCAGAATGCCACTGGCCACTTCGACAAAGTCACTGCCTTCAACATAGTCGTTGGCATGGGCCACACAGATCGAGTACAGGGGCAGTGCTGCGCCGCCGAACACGGCCAGCGTGACCAGCTTCAGTGTCTGGCTGAATGGGGCCACCAGGATGGCGAGCAGTGATGCGGCTATGCCGAGAACACAGATACCCAGAATGACACGCCGCCGGTCCATCAGGTCAGAGATCTTGCCGAACGGGAACTGGAAGATGGCACCGCCGAATACCACCACGGCCATGAACAGGCCGATCTGCGTGACCGGTATGCCGATCCCGCCTGCATAGACGGGGCCCAGTGACCAGAATGCGCCGGTTATCATGCCTGACAGAAATGCACAGACCACGGCAACCTGTGAGTTGCGGAACAGCTTGCGCGGCTTGAAGCTGACTTCCGGCATCGGGTGCGGAATGATGGTTCGGGTCAGACCGACTGGGACGATGGCCAGCACCATGAGTCCGGCACCGAGCAGGAACAGCGTGGCTGCTTCCGGTGGCGCGAGCCCCATCAGCAATTGGGCGCCACCCATGCCGGTCAGCGTGATGAAGGTGTACAGCGATAAAATCTTGCCGCGGTGTTCAGCCGGCGCTTTTTCGTTCAACCAGCTCTCGATCACCATGTAAAGACCGGACAGTGCCCAGCCGGACAGAAAGCGCAGCAAGAGCCAGCCAGGCAGCCAGTCCAGTAGTGCAAGGAACAGCAGCACCGACGTCGCTATGGCGGTCAGTACGGCAAAGGTTCTGATGTGCCCGATGCGCGCGATCAGCCGCGGCAGCGTCAGGCAGCCGGTGACAAAGCCGAGAAAGTAGGTTGAGCCGGTAAAGCCAATGTCGGTGGCGGTCCACCCCATGCTGTCGGCGCGCAGCGGCAGCAGGACAAGCTGCAGACCATGGCCGACCAGCAGCACGGCAACGGCTGCCAGCAGGCTGGTGACGGGAATCAGAACCTGACGCATCTGGACACTCGAGCACTACGGGCGTTGGAGCACGGCATTGTAGCTACTGCGTTCGCTCAGATGCCAAACCGGTTACTGAAAAGCTAATCTTCGGCAGTTACGACCCGTACCTGACGGCGCAACTGGGGCGGGAAAACAGGGCGCCGGCCCGCCTTGCGGCGACCCGGCGCCTTGATCACATCAGCTGACGTCGGCCACCAGGCTCTTGCGCACCGGCTCGGACACAGGATCGACCTTCACGGTCATTTCAGGATGATCGATGCCCATGGCCAACCCGGCACCGTCGCGCAGCCGGGCGATCATGTTCTCGTCCAGTTCAAAGCGCATGAAGTGCACCGACGACGTTTTGTCTTCATTGGCCCGCTCGAGGTCTTCATTGGCAATCGGGTGCACCTTGTCGCAGCCTTCAACCTGCACCCAGACGGTGTCTTCGACACCAATCAGCCGGGCCAGCGCCTTGCGACGCTCCTCGACGTCCGGATACTCGATCATGAAGGTCGCCTTCCAGTTTTGACCGTCCGGAATCAGCGGGTTATAGGTCTCGATCTCATGCTCGATCTCTTTGGGGTCGAAGATCTTTTCCACGCGCAGCGTCTCCTGCACCTGATACTTCCTGGTC
>SKXG01000111.1 GCA_007128525.1 Pseudomonadales bacterium
ATGCCGTGCTCGATCATGCGGCCGGCCATCGGGCAGTCAGATCCGTAGTGATCGGCGTTGGCCTGCTTGACGCGATTGACCACAGGCCGGGCGATCTTCATCGCCTTGTCGTAGGTTTCACTTTTCACCGCGTATGTGCCGTCATGGCCTGAACAGCGTTCGATAATGCTGACTTCAGAGTCCGGGATCAGCGACAGCACCTCGCGGGTCTTCTGGCCGATGTTCTGCACGCGCTGGTGACAGGCGGCGTGGTATGCGACCTTGCCCAACCCCTGGGCGAAATCGGTCTTGAGCAGCCCGGCCTTGTTGCGCAGGGCCAGATACTCAAACGGATCAAAGAAGGCGGCTTTGATCTTCTGCACCGAATCATCGTCCGGGAACATCAAGGGCACTTCCTGCTTGTACATCAGCACGCATGATGGAATTGGGGCGATGATGTCATAGCCCTCTTCAATGGCATCCAGGAACAAAGGCAGGTTGGCATCCTTCTGGGCTTGGACGCGTTCGAGGTCACCAAGTTCAAGCTTCGGCATGCCACAGCACTTTGCGTCTTTGAGCACTTTTACCGGAATATCGTTGTGGTTGAACACGGCGATCAGGTCTTCCAGCACTGCCGGCTCGTTGTGCTCGCCATAACAGGTGATGTACAGCGCAACCTTGCCTTTGGTCCGGTCGCTGGGCTTGACTTCAATTGACTCACCGACAACGTCGCCGACCCTTTTCGACAGGCCACGGCTGTGAAAGGTCGGCAGCGGGGCATCCGGGTGTATGCCGACAACTTTGTCTGCAGCCTTTCGAAGCGGCTTCACCTTGGCGGCGGTGTTGGCGGTTTGGGCAATGCCGGGCATGCTTAGCGTCTTGAACACCGGGTCAGTGCTGGTGATCAGCCGGTCACGCCACTTGGTGTCCTTCTGTTTGAACTTGTAGGCCTTGGCGCGCAGCATCAGGTGCGGAAAGTCGACTGCCCACTCATGTGGCGGCAGGTAAGGGCACTTGGTTTCGGCGCAGAGATCGCACAGGAAGCACTGATCGACGACCTTCATGTAGTCGTCTTTGTCGACGCCATCGACTTCCAGCGTTTCAGACTCGTCGACGAGGTCGAACAGGGTCGGAAAGGAATCGCAAAGGCTCACGCAACGTCTGCAGCCATGGCAGATGTCATAGACGCGCTCCAGCTCGTTGTAGAGCGACGCCTTGTCGTAGAAGTCCGAGCCTTGCCAGTCGATGGGTTCGCGCTTGGGTGCTTCGAGGTTGCCTTCTCTCATGTCGCCTTCACTCCGCTCCGGGTTCGATCAGTCGCCATCAGGCGCTTGCAGGTTGAGACAAAAAAGGGGCCGCGTGGGCCCCTTTTCGATCTGGCTCGATTGGTTCCGCCTTGCGGGCAGGGGCCATTCAAGCCTTGGCCATCAGGCCAGCGCGTCCAGAGCCTTCTGGAAGCGGTTGGCGTGAGAGCGCTCGGCCTTGGCCAGGGTCTCAAACCAGTCGGCGATTTCGTCAAAGCCTTCGTCGCGGGCGGTCTTGGCCATGCCCGGGTACATGTCGGTGTACTCATGGGTCTCGCCAGCGATGGCGGCTTTCAGGTTTGCGTCCGTGGTACCGATCGGCAGCCCGGTTGCCGGATCGCCAACCTGCTCCAGATACTCCAGGTGGCCGTGGGCGTGGCCGGTTTCACCTTCTGCGGTGGAACGGAATACCGAGGCCACGTCGTTCTCGCCCTCAACGTCTGCCTTGGCGGCGAAATAGAGGTACCGACGGTTTGCCTGGGATTCGCCGGCAAAGGCTTCCTTGAGATTGTCCAGAGTTTTGCTGTCCTTCAGTTCCATGTCGTCTTAACCTCTCTTGATGGTTTGGCCCAAACCGCACCTTGGGCGTACCCGACGGTGCGTCAGTCGAGGGTGCAGTATAGGGATTTGCGCGCGGTTTCCCATTTGAAAGTTTGAATAGCAGCGATAGGTGGTTCCTATCGCGCAAGCCCCAATCTGAATATGCAGCAAATGATAGTCATTCTCACCTGTTGTGTGTCCTGCTGATGCCGGGTTGGCTTGAACCCTGGATTCTGCTGACCTTGGCAGCCGCCTTTTTGCAGAACCTGCGCTCTGTGTGGCAGAAGCAGCTCAGCGGCCGGCTCAGCCTGCTGGGCGCAACGTCAGTCCGCTTCACCTTTGCTCTGCCTTTGGCCTGGTTGCTGCTGGCGATACTGCAGCCTGCGGTGCTGGTGCCGGCTGGCGCTGACTTCTGGTTCTATGCAGCCGGGGGGGCGCTGGCGCAGATTGCCGCGACCTGGGCACTGCTACGGACCTTTGCCGGGCGTGGCTTTGCTGTGGGCACCACGCTGTCGAAGACCGAGGTCCTGCAGACGGTACTGTTCGCCTGGCTGCTGCTGGGCGAAGGGGTTTCGTTGCTGGCTGCTACCGGTATTGCGGTCAGCTTGCTCGGCGTCATTCTGCTGAGTCTGCCGCCGCGGACGGCGGCGCTGTCTCCGGGTGCCACACCGGATCACAACGCCTATGCCTTCGGGCTCCTGGCCGGCAGCGGGTTCGCGCTGTCTGCGGTGTGCTATCGCGGCGCTGCGCTGAGCGTTGGCGTCGAGAGCTTTCTTGATGCCGCCGCGGTGACGCTGGCCTGGGTGCTGACCCTGCAAAGTGTGCTGCTGATTCTCTGGTTGGGGCTGCGGGATCCGGTGCAGCTGCGCGCCACCGTGCGGCAGTGGCGCCGGACGGCGCCAGTAGGCATGGCGGGCATGCTGGCGTCTCTGTGCTGGTTCAGTGCCATGACACTGCACCATGCCGCCTACGTGCGGGCGCTGGGGCAGGTCGAGCTGCTGTTCGCCTTCGTGGCCTCGTTGTGCTGGTTCCGTGAGCGCATCCGGCCGCTGGAATGGATCGGTGCGTGCACACTGGTCGGCGGAATCCTGCTGCTGATCTGGCCGTAATCAGTACAATGTTGTTATGGCGAAGCTGCTTTCGTATTTGCGGCAGGGGCTGCACCTGGCACCTTTGCTGCTCTTGTTCTGGTGGGCGCTGACCGGCGGCACCGCGTGGCTGTTTGGCGCCTTTGCCGTTGTCCTGGCGGCGCTGCTGGGTCGCTACCTGGCACCGGCGCTGATGATTGGTGTATCGCTGCCCGGTCTGGTGCGTTTTATCCTGTTCTTCGTGTATCGCTCCATACTGGGCGGGCTTGATGTTGCCTGGCGTGCCATGGCGCCGGGCATGCCGCTGCAAAGGCAGTGCGTGCAATATGAAACGGCCCTGCCGACCGGGCAGGCGCAGACGCTGTTTGTGGCGACCATCAGCCTGCTGCCGGGAACCCTGGCCTGCGATCTGGATGAGAACCGGGTGCTCGTCCATAGCATTGCCGGCGATCCGCACGCTGAGTTGTCACGCCTTGAGACCCGCATCGATCACCTGTACTCCGGCAAAGTGATCGCGGAGGGTACCTGATGCAGGTGGCACTCTGGATGGCGGCGCTGTTTCTGTTGCTGAACCTTCTGGCCGGTCTGGCACGCATTTATCGTGGCCCGCGACCGGCCGACCGCATGCAGGCGCTGCTGCTGTTCGGTACCACCACGGTTGCCGTGCTGCTGTTGCTGGCCTACGCCATGGAGATGACGGCGCTGGTCGATGTCGCCCTGATCTTTGTGATGCTGGCGGCGTTGGGCAGCCTCGCCTTCGTCGCCCTGCCGGCATCGCTCCATGAGCAGCCGGCCAGCGAAGAGGCTGATGCCCCGGAGAAAGCGCGGGGAGGTGATGCATGACGCTGCTGAGCCTTGCCATTCTGGTGCTCGGTTGCCTGTTCTTTCTGGCGGGGACGGTCGGGCTGCTGCGCTTTCCAGACACGCTGAGCCGCCTGCATGCGCTGACCAAGGCGGACAATGTGGGGCTCGGCATGGTGTGCCTGGCGCTGGCGCTGGTCGATGGCAGTCTGAGTGGCGGCGTGCGGCTGGGGCTGATCTGGCTGCTCGCGCTGGTTGCGGGCACGATTTCGGCATTTCTGCTGGCACGCTGGTCGCTGGCAGTATCGGACGATGACGGTGCCGGTGATGACTGAGTGGCAACCGGTACTGATTCTGCTTTTCGAC
>SKXG01000339.1 GCA_007128525.1 Pseudomonadales bacterium
ACGTATACGCTGCGCGTAGGGCTTGCCTTCGCGCATGCGATCCTGGGTGCGACGCATCTTGCTCGCCGCCACCATTTCCATCGCGCTGGTGATCTTCTGCGTATTCTCTACGCTTCCGATCTTTTTCTTGATCTCTTTGCCGACTGCCATTGGAGGCCCCTATGATCAGTAGCTCTGAGTGGCCTTGAACTGCTTGATGGCGTTGCGCATGTACTCAACCACTTCTTCGTTATAAGCGGGGTTTTCGACGACGCCCTTCATCCAGTCGCCATGCTCGGAGTGCATCCAGTCGAGCAGCGCGCGTTCAAAGTCCCGGATCTTTTCGACATCGACGTCGACCAGATGACCATCGGTCGCCGCAAACAGCGCCACACCCATGTCAGCCACGGTCATCGGTGCGTACTGGTCCTGCTTCATCAACTCTTCGACACGCTGACCGTGCTCAAGCTGGCGGCGGGTGGCTTCATCGAGATCAGATGCGAACTGCGAGAAAGCCGCCAGTTCCCGATACTGCGCCAGGGCGAGCTTGATACCACCGGAGATCTTGCGGATGAACGGCACCTGAGCCGAACCACCAACGCGCGAAACGGAAATCCCCGGGCTCATTGCCGGCCGCTTACCGGAGTTGAACATGTCCGAATCAAGGAAGATCTGGCCGTCGGTAATGGAGATGACGTTGGTCGGTACGAACGCAGATACGTCACCGGCCTGGGTCTCAATGATCGGCAGAGCCGTCAGCGAGCCCGTCTTACCCTTTACTTCACCGTTGGTCATCTGCTCGACGTAGTCGGCGTTGACCTTGGCCGCGCGCTCAAGCAGCCGCGAGTGGAGGTAGAAAACGTCACCTGGATAGGCTTCACGGCCTGGCGGACGACGCAGCAGCAACGAGATCTGACGATAGGCCCAGGCCTGTTTGGTCAGGTCGTCGTAGATGATCAAGGCATCTTCGCCGCGGTCACGGAAGTACTCGCCCATGGCACAACCCGCGTACGGGGCGATGAACTGCATAGCCGCTGGATCGGCAGCCGATGCGGCGACGATGATGGTGTGCTTGAGTGCGTCGTGCTCTTCCAGCGTACGTACGATGTTGGCGATGGTCGACATCTTCTGACCAACAGCCACATAAATGCACTTAATGCCGGAACTGCGCTGGTTAATGATCGCATCGATGGCGATCGCCGTCTTGCCGATCTGGCGGTCACCAATAATCAGCTCACGCTGACCGCGGCCGATCGGCACCATGGCGTCGATGTTCTTGATGCCGAGCTGCACTGGCTCATTCACCGACTCACGGGCAATAACCCCAGGTGCCACTTTTTCAACCGGCGAGGTCTGCTTGGTGTTCAGGGCACCCTTGCCGTCGATCGGGTTGCCCAGCGCATCGACCACCCTGCCCAGGAGCTCGGGTCCGACCGGCACTTCCAGAATGCGGCCAGTACATTTGGCGGTCATGCCTTCGGACAACGGACCGTAGTCACCCAGCACCACGACACCGACGGAGTCGCGCTCGAGGTTCAGGGCCATGCCGTACAGGCCGCCCGGAAACTCGATCATCTCACCGTACTGGGCATCGGCCAGACCGTGAATGCGAATGATGCCGTCGGAGACGCTGACGATGGTCCCTTCATTGCGAGCCTGCGCTTTGACATCCAGGCCCTCGATCCGGGACCGGATAATGTCTGTAATTTCGGATGGATTCAGTTGCTGCATCTGCTGTTCCTCAAACTCAATCTGGTCGCGGACTCAATGTCAGGACCGCTGGAGCGTTTCGGTTAATTTCTGCAACCGGCCGCGGACGGTACCGTCGATCACCATGTCACCGGCCTTGATCATGACGCCGCCAAGCAAGGTGTTGTCGATACGGCTGCTGAGCCGCACATCTCGATCGAACCGGCGCTTCAGGTTATCGGCCAGGTTCTGTTGCTGCGCCTCGGTCAGCTCGTAGGCGGAGACGATCTCCACATCGAGCACGGCTTCAGCAGTGGCACGCAGCGCTTCGAACTGTTCGCTGATGGCCGGCAACAGCGTCAGGCGCTTGTTCCGAGCCAGCTCCTGCAGCAGGCGTTCGACTTTGTCGTCAGCTTCCTCGCCACAGAGCCTGACCAGCATGGCGACCTTGTCGGCGGCGCTCTGATCCGGGCTGTTCAGCAAGTGCTGGACTTCGTCGGCCTGTGTCAGGGCAGCGAGCAGTTGCAGGGTGCGGGACCACTCAGCCAGCCGCTCATCCTGCCGGGCAACGGCAAAAGCGGCGTTGGCGTAGGGTCGCGCTAGCGTGACAAGTTCGGCCATGGGTATCTCCGCTTAGAGTTCCGCAGCAAGCTTGTTGAGCAGCTCGGCGTGCTTGTCCTGATCAACCGTAGCCTCCAGAACACGCTCTGCACCCACGACCGCCAATGCGGCAACCTGGGATCGCAAGGCGTCCTTGAGCCGGTTGGCTTCCTGCTCGATTTCTGCACGCGCAGCCTCTTTCTGCCGCTCGCCTTCGCGGCGCGCGTCATCCTTGGCTTCTTCGATCATCTGCGTGGCACGGGCTCGAGCCTGCTCAATGATCTGACGCGCTTCATCCTTGGCCTTGTCCAGCTCTTCGCCAGCCCGTTGCTGGGCCTGCTCGAGATCCTGTTCTGCCTTGACGGCTTTTTCGAGGCCCTGGGCGATGGTGGCCTGACGCTCGCGCATCGCAGTGATGAGCGGTGGCCAGATAAACTTCGCGCAGGTCCAGACGAACAGCAGGAACGCGAGGGACTGCCCGATGAGCGTCAAGTTCATGTTCATGGTGACACCTCGTCAGTCAGGGACCTTTGTGCTATCAGAGTGCGAATACCAGATACAGGCCGATAGCAACCGCGATCATCGGGATAGCCTCGATCAAGCCGGCAACAATGAAGAACTGGGTACGCAGAGTCGGCAGCAGTTCCGGCTGACGAGAAATGCCTTCCATGAACTTGCTACCAAAGATGGCGATAGCGAACGGACTGCCGATAGCAGCAGCGGCCATCATGATTGCAGCGGCGATGTAAACGAGTTCCATGTTTGCTCCTGAGTCTTATCTACGGGTTGTTGCCAGTTAGTGCTCTTCTTCGACCTCGTATGCACTCGCGAGGTATACAACGGCCAGGACGCTGAAGATAAAGGCTTGCAGCGGCACGACCAGAATATGGAATACAGCCCAGGCCCAGTGCGCAAAGCCACCAAGCAGGAACAGGGCGATACTGCCGGCGCCGAACAGCAGCGCGGCTATCAGAATAAAGATCATCTCTGCTGCATAGAGGTTGGCGAACAGTCGCATGCCGAGCGAGAGTGGCTTGGCAAGCAGGGTGGACAGTTCGATCAACAGGTTCAGCGGTATGAGCAGCTTGCTCGGAAACGGGTGCAGGGCCAGCTCACCAATGAAGCCTTTAACGCCTTTGGCAATGATGCTGGCGGCAATGACCAGCGCAAACACGCCTATGGCCAGGCCCAGTGTAATGTTCACGTCCGTGGTCGGAACGATCTTGAAGGCCGGCAGACCCACAGCCTCACTCTTCATCAAACCGGGAATCCAGTCGACCGGGACCAGGTCCATCAGGTTCATCAGAAATACCCAGATGAAGATGGTCAGGGCCATTGGGGCGACATACCCGACTTTGTGCGGGAAGGTGCTGGAGACGACGTCGTCGATGAAGTCGAGCACCATCTCGACAAAATTCTGCCAGGCACCGGGAACACCAGCCGTCGCGCCGGATGCGGCCAGGCGAAACAGGCCGAGAAAGATCAGGCCCAGGCCAACGGAGAAGCCCATGGTGTCAAGGTGGATGGCCATGAAGCCCATGGCTTCAGCCTGTTCCGGCGTCTGCGCAATGCCCCAGGAGCCGTCGGGATGCTGACCAAAGGTCAGATTCTGCAGGTGACGGCCTATGTAATAGGAAACCGACATGGATTCTGTTTCGGATGCCATTGGGGTCCTCTAAGTACCGCTGTCGTTCACCGAGCCGCTAAGTGAGGCCGTCATGGCTGCCTGGGTCCGGCTTCCGGACCAGTCCGGTCCAGCCAGGGCGTCAGCGCCAGTACTGCCTGTAGCGCAATAAAAGTCCCGATAA
>SKXG01000415.1 GCA_007128525.1 Pseudomonadales bacterium
GCTGGAACGGCCGGATGCGGATGTTGAGCCGGGTGTTGATCTCGTCGATCACGCGATTGACCCGCCGGCGCAGATACCAGCGTACGCTGGGTATGAGTAGCCGGTCGAGCAGTGCCCAGAGGCTGAGCAGCAACAATGCCAGAAATAGCCACAGCGGTACGGTGACTGGCTCCAAGTGCAGACGCTCCCCAGGGCTGTTGGCACTCAGAATCACATCTTACTTCGAGTGCTGCAACAGCCTGTGGGTTGGCGTCAGCGCCGCGCTGAGCCTCAGTCCGGATCGTCCTTGCGCCGGCGCGCGACGATTTCAAAGATCAGCCCGGAAAGTGGATTCAGGCGTGTGACGCGAAAGATCAGCCCGCTCATCGACATGGGGCGGGTGCGGCGCACTTCCTTGAGCCGGGGCAGAAACCACAGTGCCACACTCAGCCGGGCCAGCAGTGAGGCGGCGAATACGCCATACAAGGGTGTCAGCCAGTCCAGTTGCCATTGGCCGATAGTGATGACATCCGGCAGGATGGTGCCCAGCCAGGCACCCAGGCTTGCGCCTACAAACACGGCGCTGGCGGCGAGTACGTGATGAAAAGCCATCAGTGTTGCGCGCCGCTCCGGAGGCGTCAGGTCGTAGACGAAGTTGCTGGCGCTGAGCGTAAAGCCGGCCCAGACCAGACCGGACAGCATCTGCACGGCGAGGATGTAGTAGAAGCTCGTCGACAGCAGCCACAGGCCCGGCAGAAACGGGATGATGGCACCGGTGGTGATCAGGATGAGCCGGTTGCCGAACAGGTCCGACAGCCGCCCCCAGCGGCTGAGGGTGAGAAACTGCAGGCAGACGGATGCCACCGTGGTCAGCATGAACATCAGATAGCTGAACTGAAGATCGCGCAGCATGTACAGCGCAAAGAACGGTGAGGCAATGGCAACGGCCAGCTGCATTGAGGCATAGAACACCGAGAACCGCAGCAGGCTGGTGCTGCGCAGATCCTGCCAGAGGCGCAGATGCCAGGGTGACGCCATGGCAGCGACATGTCCGGGCGGATCGTACATCTGTGCCAGGTGCCAGGCGGAGGCAAGCCGGGCGCACATCGCCAGCGTGAACACAGTGGCAAAACCCCAGTACGTCCAGGCCACCGAATCGAAGCCTTGCAGCAACAGGCCGGCGACGATCAGTGCGCTGAAGCTCGCCAGGCTCGACAGCCGAGTTCGCAGCGCGAAGAACCGGCCACGGCGCGTTGGCGGTACCAGGTCTCCCATCAGACTGCCCCACTGCGGGGACGCAAGGTTAGGTCCGCAGTAGTACAGTACGGCACAGATGATCAGGGCCGGGATCGCCCACTCCGGCAGCAGCAGCGGCAGCCATGCCAATGGGATCAGTGCGGTGGCCTGCAACAGGGCGCCACCAACGATAATGTGCTTGCGGCGACCGGTGCGTCGGCCCAGCCAGGCCGACACCAATTGCATCAGCGAGGCAATCAGCGGTGGCAGTGATGCCAGCAGCCCGATTTGCGCGGTACTGGCCTTCAGAAAGATCGCGAATGCCGAGAAGTAGCTCTCCGCACCACCGACCATGGCGGAAAAGTAGACACCGTCCTTCAGCGAGTGGCGGAGCGAGCGGTCAATGACAGGGTCTTTGGCAAAGCGCTGCTTAGGCTTCTGATCGGCGTTCAAGGGATCGAATTCAACACGGACAGGAGCCGTGCATCATATCTCAGAGCTGGGCCTGTCCGGGATACTGCGGGTGATCGTCAAGCAGTTCGAACCAGGGCGCTTTGGAGGCCACATGCTGGTGGAACTGCCGGCTGACAGTAACCGCGGTATCCAGCGTGCCCAGCCGCAGGCGCAGTACGCCTGGCAGGTCGTCCTTGCGGCTGTAAAGAGGGCTGCCGCAGTTGCCACAGAACACGCGCGCTTTACCTGGCGTGGCGCGGTACTCGCGCAGCGCTTCGGCGCCGCTGAGCAGCTGAAAGCGGTCGGCCTCTATCGGCGCGACAGCCACGAAAGCCGTGCCCTGCGCTTTCTGGCACTGCTGGCAGTGACACATCGAAATGTGGGGCAGTTCACCGTCGTACTGGTAACGAACCTGTCCGCAAAGACAGCTGCCCTGTAATGCCAACATCCGTCCAGTCTCCTGCAGTTTGATTAAGGTCAAATTAGCACAGGCGCGATTTCTGTGCCGTGCGCCTCTCCTCGCGGCATTTTGCACTGCTATGCTTGGCGGCAAAAGCCGAATCACTCAGGTGCCAAGAACGGGAGACAGGTTATGTTACGGCCAGCCCGCAGGACGCCTTGCTGTCTTGGAGCGTTGGCAGGAGCAGCTCAATGAACTTCGCCCGTCTGCTCATCCTGGATGACGACCTGGACATCTGTCTGACGATCAAGGCGATTGCCGAACGTGCCGGTTTGACTGCCCTGATAGCCACCGACCCCGAAAGTTTCTTTGACCATGTTGTCTCCTGGCGACCCACGCACATTGCGCTGGACCTGATCATGCCGGAGATGGATGGCGTGGAGGTGCTGAGCCGGCTCGCTGACCTGAACTGCGGCGCCAGCATCATCATCACCAGCGGCATTGACTATCGAGTGCTGGACGCCGCCCGCAGGTCTGGCCACGAACACGGGCTGCAGGTTTCCGGCGTATTGCAAAAGCCTTTTTCACCAGCTCAGCTGCGCACCTTGCTGCATACTGACGGGCCCGATGCCGCCAAGACGCAGATGCGGGCAGGCAATGCCTTCAAGCCGGATGCAACCAGTCTGGCTGCGGCGCTGCGAGACGGTCAGGTTCAGCTCGTGTACCAACCCAAAATCAACTGTGCGACAGGGGCGCTGACCGGTTTTGAAGCGCTCGCCCGCTGGCACCATCCGGTGCATGGCGTCACCAGTCCAGACCGATTCATTCCGCTGGCCGAAGCCCATGGGCTGATCGACACCCTGACCCTTTGTGTACAGGAGCAGGCCTTGACCTGGATGCAGGATGGCTTGTTCCAGGAACAGGCGGGCTTCGTCATGCCGGTCGAGATGCCGCTGACGGTGTCCGTGAACATCTCCGCGCGCACACTTGAAGACCGCAACTTTGCTGAGTCGGTGATGGCGCTCTGTGATCGTTACAGCGTCAGCCATGAGCACATCGTCTTCGAACTGACCGAGACGTCCGCCATGGCGGATCCCACTAGCTCCCTGGATCTGTTGACGCGCCTGCGCATGAAAGGTTTTCAGTTGTCGATTGACGACTTCGGCACCGGGTTTTCATCAATGAAGCAGCTGGTACGGCTGCCATTTTCGGAAATCAAGGTGGACAAGTCCTTTGTGCTGACGGCGCTCAAGTCTGAGGAGTCGCAGGCGGTGGTGCGTTCCATCATCGACCTGGGCCGCAGCCTGGGGCTGAGAACAGTCGCTGAAGGCGTCGAAGACCAGGAAACCCTGGCGCTGTTGAAGGAATTGTTCTGCGACCAGGCTCAGGGCTTTCACATTGCCCGCCCGATGCCGCCGGCGGATGTACGAGCCTGGATGGCGGACTATGCAGCCACACTTGCCTGAGCTTGCCTGACGTTGCGCCCGACACCATCCCACGCGACGTCAGCGTTGATCCGATGGCCTGCCCAGCGTACGACGGATGAAGTCCGCCATCGCGGTGATCAGGTCGTCGCTCTCGGCCGACGGCTGATGACCGTAGGCGTGAGGCAATCCGGGCACGAAGTGGTAGTCGAGCCGCCCCTCCGCGCTCTGCCAGGCTTCGATCAGTCGCAGTGTCATTGGCTGTGGAATATTACCGTCCGCACCGGGTTGCAACAGAAACAGGTCGGGCAGTCTGGCTGCACGCTCGTTTGAATCCAGCACCCGGGTCACGGCGGCGGCGGCCATGGTGTCGCGGTCGCCAAAATAGGCGCGCTGCATCTTCAGTAACTCATCCCGGCCGATGCGCTCGGCATAGTCATAGCGTTCGGCCGGGTTCGATACCGGCCAAAGCGCGATGACGTAGCGGACCGACGCGTCTGTGCCCGCAATGTCCAGGTCTTTACCATCGGCGACAAGTCGGGTGCCCTGGTGCATGTCTGCATCCGGA
>SKXG01000267.1 GCA_007128525.1 Pseudomonadales bacterium
AGGAGCCTTCAGCCGCCCAAGCCCAAGCCCAGGCCGAGACCCAGCCCCCGGCGTCAGAGTCTGATTCTTCGCCTGCGACGGCCCAGGCACAGAACTCCTCTGCAGACACCGGGCCGGGCGGCTTGAGTGTTGCGGCCGAGGGCGATCTGCTGCGTCCTGAAGAGCGGCCCAGGATCACCCCGGTCGATGTCGACACCGGGCACATCACACTGGCACCTGCCGGCACCGACCTGGCCGAGCAGGTGACGGCACCCGAATTGGAACTCGACCTGTCACAGTTCAGTCTGGCCGAAGCCGGTGCCGATCTGGGCGTGGGAGAACGGGATGACCCGCCTGCACTGGATATGGACGCGGTGGATTTTGACGTGGCACCGGCCGGTTCAGATCTGGGTCAGCAGCCCCGTCCCAAGCCACCGCCGGCGCCGGACACCAGCCATCTCAGTTACAGCAAGGATTGAGGCGCCAGAGGCTCAGGCCTGATAGCGGTAATATTCGATGCCGCTGTCGTCGAACTGACCGCTGCGTTCACCCACCCGGTCTATGACAAAGACCCCTGGACGTGTCATCGCGGCCTGACTCAGCGTGCCCGCATCATGCAGCTGTTCATAGCTGTCCCGGTCGATGTCCACCGCGCCCGACAGTACCTGGGCAAAGCTGATGCGTCGGGCAGCGTCCTGCCAGCCCGGCACAACGCGCAGCGGAATCGCCTCGGCGGCATCGCCGCTGCCATAGCCGATCGTCAGCAGGCGCTCGCCGGTCAGGTCGAGGCCTTCTTCGACGGCCTGTTCCAGGCCGGCAGCCATCCAGATTGGCAGCGACGCGGTGTACAGGTTGCCGCAGTGCAGCATGGGTTCGTTGCCGAGCCGCAGCTTGCCGCTGATCAGCTGCGCAAATGCCGGGTGCTCGCGCATCGTACGAAGCAGGCTTTGCGTCAGCGGAAAGACTTCCTCACTCAGCGACTCGGTGCGGATCAGGTCGTACAGATTGGGCCGTGCCGTCAGTTCCAGGTGCAGTGCGTCGACATCAATGTCAGCCGTTGCCGCCAGTTCGGCCAGCAGTGGCTGACCAGCCGGATCCGTCGCCAGCGCGTACAGCAGGCTGGCGCCCAGGCCGGCTTCGGCCATACGCAGATAGGGTCGGTGCAGAAATACGGCTGCTGCATCCTGCATCACGCTGGCGCGAGACTCGTCCATCTTGGCAAACATATCGTCCATCGCCAGAAGTACTTCATCCAGGTAGCAGGTGGTTGAGTACTTGCCGTTGAAAACCGGGAAGTCGCGAATCTGACCAGCGCCCGAAACGATCTGGTCGGCAAAGCGCGAGAACGGCTTGCGGAAGTCGGCACCCCGATAGTCCGAGGCCGACCCGCTGTGCTGCAGCTCCAGCGTCAGCAGCTTGGGATCGCGTTCAATCAGCATGGCCACGGCGCCGGCGCCCTGTGTCGGCTCGCCGGACGTGCCGCGGGCGTACTCGGCGATGTCCGAGCAGACCACGATGGCTTTGCGGTGTGCGCCGTCCAGCGCCAGGTAGCGGGCTGCGGACTTCACCGCGTAGACCCCGCCCAGGCAGGCATGCTTGAACTCGGGAACTTCGCAGTGGCGACACATCGGCGGGCGGCCCAGCGCCTGCAGGGCGTCATTGACCATGCCTTTGATAATGACGGCGCCGGCCGAGTTGTCGGTGCTCGACTCGGTACCCAGTGCCAGATAGCCGATGCACTGCGGGTCGATGTCGTATTGCTCGATCAGGCGCACCACGGCGGTGGCCGCCATAGTGTAAGCATTCTCGTCCGGGCCACGCATGCGGAAGCTGCGCCCAACCACGGCGCTGATCTTGGCCCAGCTGTCACCCGTCCACTGGCACCAGTCTTCCAGTTGGACACGATAGGGTGGCAGATAGGCTGCAAACCCGCTGATCCCGACCGGGCTTGTCATCATACAAAGAGCTCCTCTGGCGCCCGTTCCGGCGCGGCCGCGTTGGCATAGCACGCCAGCGGCCCGCTGGCGCAGGCAATAGTGTACGTCATCATCAGCAGAAAGTTGGCTTTGATTGTCATGCAGGTGTGGTCAATCCGACGCTGGTCGCAGCAGGTCTGCGAAATCCCGCTGCAGTCGGGACCACTCCAGATGCAGCCAGGGCGTATATTGCTCTGGCAATCGCGTCAGTGCGGCATCAAGCGCCTCTGGCGTCACCCAGCGCCAGTCCTGGACTTCGGTCAGGTTGACTTGTGGTCGGGCATCGCTGCGGGCCAGGTACACCCAGCACAGTTCATGTTCGGCGCCAAGGCCGCCATAGCTGGCCTGATACTCGAATTTGTACAGAAACTGGGGTTGCACCTGGATGCCCAGCTCCTCTTCGGCCCGACGCTGCACGGCCTGCTCCATGGATTCGCCGGCACGCGGGTGGCTGCAACAGCTGTTGGCCCAGTATGCCGGCCACAGGCGTTTGCTGGCATGCCGCTGCTGCAACAGCAGTTCCCCGGCGCTGTTCAGGATAAACAGCGAAAAGGCCCGGTGCAGGGTGCCCTGGCCATCGTGACAGGCCGCCTTGTCCAGCGTGCCTACCGGCTCGTCCGCGCTGTTCACCAGGATGAGCTGGTCGGCATCGTCTGAAACGATGCGATGCTGAGAGCTGTTCTGCATGGCGGGTACGGTTTCCTCAATCGTATGTCTGTAGACGGTGCGTCTGCCGGCTTTGTTCAAATCGACTGGCTCAGGCCGTCAGGGCGCAGCTCGAGTTGCAGGTGCCGATAGCCGGCCACGCGCAGGGCCGTCGTAACTGGTGTTGGATCATCACACAGGGCTATCACAGACCCCCCGCCTCCGGCGCCCGTCAGCTTGGCACCCAGCGCGCCGTGACGGCGGCACAGGTCGATCAGCGCCTCCAGCTCCGGCGTTGATACCTGCAGCGCGTTCAGCAGACCCTGACAGAGATTAATCTGATCGCCCAGATCGGCAAGGTTGCCGCGCTGCAGAGCTTCGGCGCCGGCCAGGCTGAGCCCGTCGATTTGAGCGAATATGGCTTCCAGCATAGCGGGCTGTCGGCTGTGTTGCTGACGCACGCGGCTGACCAGATCGGCGGTCAGTCCGGGCTGGCCGCTGATGGCGATGACCAGTGACACAGGGCGGCCCGGCTGCACTGGCGTAATCTTGAGCGTGCCGCCCGCGTCGCGCTGAAACAGCAGACTGTGGCCATAGGTGGCTACCGTGTTGTCGATACCGGAGGCGCGACCGTGAGCCAGCTGCTCCGCTTCAAGCGCCAGAGCATTGATACGCGCATCATCCAGATTCAGCCGGAAGGCCTGATCCAGCGCTCGGATCAGCGCGACTGCCAACGCCGCGGAACCGCCCAGACCCATGGCTTTGGGCACGGCGGGTTGCACCTCGAAGTGCAGCGGCTCTGCCGCCAGATCCAGCCGGCTCAGCAACAGATGCAGGACGCTGGCAGCGCCGCTGGCAGGAGGTTGCTGGGGCAGAAACTGTTGGTCGATCCGCCAGTCGGGTATGTGCAGTCGAACACCGTCAGTGGCGCGGTGAACCTGCGCGTGGACAGCCATTGGTATGGGCGCGGCCAGCGCATGAGCGCCGTACACCACGGCATGTTCGCCCAGCAGGATCACTTTGCCGCAAGCGCTGCCGGCACCCAGTGCGCTGGTGCCCGGGCGGTTGCTGACTGGTGCCGGCTGGGTGGCAGGTTTTCGCGTAGGTGACCTGGTGGTTGCCGGGACCGGTTCGGCTTGAGTCTGGCCGCCGAGGGTCTGGGCCAACTCTGCCGCTTTCCACTGTTTGATCTCGCCGCTGTCGATCATGGCCTGCACCACCTGATCAAACAGCGCATCCGGAACGCCGGCGCTGGCGGCGACGCTGCGCGCATGCAGGCGCATGTGGCCGTACTGAATACCGGACGTGACCAGGGCGCGCAGGGCGGCAAAGTTCTGCGCCAGACCGACCGCCCCGGTAATGCGCGCCAGCGTTTCGGCATCGGGTTCGCCGAGTAAGCGCAAGTTCATGGCAACGGCTGGATTGGACGTCAGCGATCCGCCCACAGTGCCGACCTTGACCGGCATGGTCAGTTCGCCGACCAGCGCGTCGCCTTCCGGATACCAGCGAGTCAGCGCCCGATATTGGCCATCGCGGGCGGCATAAGCGTGGGCGGCCGCCTCCATTGCGCGCCAGTCATTGCCGGTTGCCAGCGCCAGCGCATCAATGCCGTTCATGATGCCCTTGTTGTGTGTAGTCGCCCGGTATGGATCAACCAGCGCCAGGTCGTTGGCCTGGACAATGGCGTCGCGCACTTCCTCGCCGCGAAAGCCTTTGCCGGCCAGGCTGTCTACCGACAGGTGTACGCGGGCCTGCACCAGCGCCCGATCGGCAAGATTCGACAATATCCGCAGCAGCGGCCGGCCGCTGCTTAACGTAGCCAGCAGTGGCGCGATGCCCTCGCACATGCTGTTGACCAGGTTGGCGCCCATGGCATCTTTGCTGTCGACATACAGATTCAGCACCAGCATGCGTTGACCGGATACGGGCCCGTCGTGCTGCGCCAGCATGAAATCGGTGGCGCCCCCACCGCGGGCCACCATGCGCGGATGCAGCGCGTTGGCTGCCGCCAGAATACGATCGCGCGCCTGATTGATGGCCACTGTGGCCTGTTCAGGATCCGGCACGTCAACGAGCTGAACCTGACCACTGAGGATGGTGCTTTGACATTGGGTCTGGTAGCCGCCCTGATTGCGCGCCGTTAACGCCGCGGCGCTGAGGCCGGCAACGATGGAGGGTTCTTCCACGCACAGCGGTATCACGCGTTCCCGGTCATCGATCAGGAAATTCAGTGCCACACCGAGTGGCAGACCCATCACGCCAATGACGTTTTCAATCATGTGGTTGGCGCGTCCAATGTCCAGCAGCGGGCGTTCCGTCGTCAGGGCCTGGAAATCGTGCCGGCTCAGATGGCCATGGGTCAGCAACGCCTGGCGGCGGTTGGCCGGTGTCAGGCGAAAGAATCCTGGAATGCGGCTGCTGCCGCTGTCAGCTGTCGCGTCGTCTGCCATTCGGGTCCGGTTCCATGGCGGGCAGTGTAAATCCTGCAGCCCGCGCACGCTGTTCGAAAGCGGTCATGGCACCGGCATCCAGTCCAAACGCCATGCCCATATCCCCGCCGCCTGCCCCGCAGGGCTTGTAGATCAAGCCGTGTCTGGCGGCCAGCTCAGCGAGCTGCCGATGGGCCGCGCTGAAGATACCGAGGCCGGCGGCCTGGTCGAGTGCCTGCAGGGCTTCGGTATAGAGGCGCAATTTTGCCATGAATTGGACCGGGTTGGACGTTGCATCTGCCATTTCGCTGGCCGCATCTGCCAGCACGCGCAGCGGCGCCGGCGGCTCTCCCGCATCGCTGCTGCCGGCCTGTCGGCACCAGTCCTCAAAGGTACTGAGCTGACTGACGGTTGAAGTCGCGAAGCCGGCGTATACGAAGCACAGCTGCAGCTGGGCCGGCAGCGCTGTGGCCACAACACTGGGGGGGCTTTGTCGGTCCGGGCTGGGGCGGAACCGGATCAGGCCACCATGCCAGGCTGCGGCCACGTCCAGGCCGCTGCCCCGGCCTTTTTGCGCCGCCCGGTGTGCCCGCAGTGGCCAGTCCAGTGCGGGTTCAAAGTCGGCTGCTGTGGCCAGTGCTGTTGCCAGGGCCACGGTCACTGCCGCGCTGGACCCGAGCCCCAGCTTCTCGGTGTGCTCAAACAGGGCAGAGGAGTCCAGCAGAATGGCAAGATCGGCAGGTAACACGGCCAGCGGATCACCGCTTGGCCAGTGCAACAGCAGCTGTTGGCACAGCATGCCGGGATCGGAAGCTGGCAGGGCCGGGCCTTCGATAAGACTGTGCAGGCTGTGACGGCTGGAAGCGGTCAGGCCACGGCCATCGAATTGCCAGCCCTGCCAGCTACTGGCATGCACCGAGACTTTTACCCGCCTGTTCAGTGCAAGTACCAGTGCTGGTGCCCCGTGCAGGACCGCATACTCGCCGCTCACCACCAATTTCGCTGGCGCGCTGAATGTCTGCATTTTCAATTGCGTTGTATCACAGGTGCCGGTCCCAGCCGGCTGCGCAATACCTGAGCGACACCAGGCTGCGTAGCCAGTCGCTCTGCCACGGCCCCCTCGGCTTCAGGTAAACAAACCGCCTTGACCTGTGGCCCGGCATCGATCGTAAAGAATACTGGCACACCATCGCTGCGCAGATCACGTACCGCTTGCATGCAGGCCATGGTCGCCTGATTCCAATACAGCAGCGACGGCGTCGAACTCAGCATCACCGCGTGCATTTTCAGGCAGCTGTGCTCGGCACACTGGCCCAGCAGTGTGAAGTTGCGATCATCGACGGCAGCACAAGCCTGATCGAAGTCTGCTGATGCTGTGGCCACCCAGCGTGGATACAGTGGTGATGTCTCCGCGGATCGGCGCATGCCCTGACTGGATGAGATGGATTTGGGCTGTCTGGTGCAAACGGCAACGACAACGCTGAGGGGCCAGTGGGGCGCCGGAGCATGCTGCCAGGCCTGATCCTCCACCAGCGCCGCGAAACCGCCAAACAGCGAGCGGGCCGCGGAAGCCGAGCCGAGGCGAGCCTGCTCGGCAAGCTCGTCGATGGCGAGCCGCAGATCGAATGCGGCATCCAGTGCCGTCACCAGTGCAGCAAGGCCGCTGGCTGATGACGCCAGTCCGGCGGCGGTGGGAAAGTTGTTTTCCGTTTGAATTTCCACGCCGGCTCTGGTTTTGCCCAGGGCACGCATCCGGTCCACGCAGGCGCTGATTTTTGGATCCTGTGTGGCCTTGCCGTTGAGCCATATCTGGTCCGGTGCACCCGTTTCCAACAAGGTCACAGTGGTTCGCGTGTACAGCTCGCTCAAGGTTATGGAGAGTGAAGGTGTTGCCGGCACATTGCGGCTGACATCAGCCTTGCCCCAGTACTTGGTCAATGCGATGTTTGGGTGAGCTATTGCGGTCACTGGCATGTATGGCCTGGTCCTTATGCAGGGTGAGCGTTCAGCGCAAGCTGCGCAAGCGATGGATCTCGTGTTGCATCTGGTCCCATTGCGACCAAATAAAGTTCAGTTGTGCCTTGTTGTCCTTTGGGATCTCCGCATAGGGGACGCGCCAGAAGTGCACCTGTATCAGGGCGTGGGTCCACCTGCCACTGAACAGGTTGCGCAGGTGGCTGGCGCCTTCGAAGCCGAGGTGTGCGCAGAACAGCAAATCACGACCTGGGTTTGCGCCCAGCAGCGCCAATGGTCCGCCAAGCCGTGGCGGCAACAAATCCGGCCAGTTCTGCATGCGTTGCCTCAAATCAGCAGTCTCTGACTGGCTGGCGAATTGAAGTGCGCGATCGCGTCTCTCGACAGAATACCGGGTGCCCTCCGGATAGATCAGCAGTCCGGTATGTGCCGGCAGGCTGCGCAGCAGGTTGGCCATGGCGGTTGCTTCAGTAGAGCCTTCTTCGGCTGTGCGATCAATAAAGAAATTGGGCACCCGGTGCCCGACGATGTCGAGACAGGGATCCCACAGCAGCTCCCGCTTCATGACATAGGCCAGCCGGACATCCTGTGGTATTGCATAGCACACCAGTGGCAGCAGCGTGTCGGCCAGGCTGGCATGGCGCGGCATAAGAATCGGTGCGCCGCCGTGCAATGCTTCCTGGCCACTAACCTGCAGCCGCACGCCATAGAGCCTGATGCCGGCCTGGTACAGGGTTCGCACCCACCAGCGCTGCAGGCGGTAATTGTCAGCCAGATATCGGGTATTGCTGCGGCTGCGTCCGCTGACGATGGCCTTTAGCCAGACTGCAGAACTTGCCAGGATGCCCAGTGTTTCACACCACAGGTAGCAAAGAACAAAGGCCAGGGTGCGCAAGGCGCCCCGGTACTGCGGCAGGCATTGCAGAATGAGGGCGATGATCAGCAAGGCGGGCAATAGTGCGGTAGTCAACAGCGTCAGCAGCAGGACCGCGGGTATACTGATCAACCGGCGCAGAATGCGCCTCTGGGTGTCGCCGGCAGGCGGTCTCTGCACGACGGGCGCTTTAGGATGAGATTGAGTCAAGGACATCCACTGGGCAAGACCATAAGGGGTCATTATGCCTAAGCTTCGGTCTGGCGCGCAGGGTCTCCGCGCGGGACTCCGCAGCGGGCCCCTGGTATTTGTTGTCAGTTTTGCCGTGGCGGCGCTGCTGGCATCACTGGTTGTCTGGGCGCTGGTGCTGAACGAGCGGCACGCAACGCGCGAAGCCCTTGGTCACCAGATGCAGGACCATGTTGCCGGCCTGCGCAACAGTGTCGACAGTGCGCTGACAGTGTCCTATGCCCTGGCCGCCATGCTTCGACAGGGTGATGGCGAGATCGATGACTTCGAGGCCATCGCCGAAGAGCTGCTGCCCTATTATCCCGGCGTGTCTGTGCTGGCGTTGTCGCCAGGTGGGGTCATCAGCCAGACGGTGCCGTACCAGGCCAACCGCGACAGCATCGGGTTCAACCAGTTTGAAGATCCAGTTCAGGGTCCTGAAGCGCGTCTGGCGCGTGACTCAGGAGAGATGACCCTGGCCGGACCGCTGGAGCTGGTACAGGGTGGTCAGGGCGCCGTCGGGCGGTTGCCGGTGTTCCTTGAGACGGACGATGGCGAGCCCCGGTTCTGGGGCCTGGTGAATGTCGTGATGCGTTTCCCGGATGTTCTGGCTGGGGCAGGCCTGGAACGGCTGCCTGAGCAGGGCATTGCCTTTGAGCTGTGGCGAATCGATCCACGGTCCGGTAAAAGGCAGGTCATTATGGCGTCCGACGCCGCGCTGGGTCCGGACCCGTTGCACCAGTCAATCCAAATGCCCAATGGCGATTGGCACCTCAGTGTGGCACCCGAACAGGGGTGGTCCAGCACGCTGCGCACCACCGCATTTGCGTTGCTCGGCCTGGTGTTTGCTGTGCTGGTGGCCTGGGCGCTGAAGCTGCTGGTGGACCTGCGTCGGCACCGCCGGGAGCTTGAAGACAAAGTCGAGGAACGAACGCGGGAGATTCGCAGCACCCAGCGGCAGTTGTCCGCCACATTGGCAGCGATACCGGATTTGTTGTTTGAGATTGATGCGGCCGGCATGTGTCACAGCTATCACTCGCCGCGTGAAGACTTACTGGCCAGTGACCCGCGGGATTTTATCGACACCCCGTTTGAGAACTGGGTGCCGCCTGATGTGGCGGAGACCATCTGGGCAGCCATTGACGAGGCAGAGCACAGTGGATACTCGACCGGCCAGCAGTACGCGATGCCGCTGAACGGCGGTGAGCGGTGGTTCGAGTTGTCTGTCACCAAGAAACTGGTTAGTACCGGCGAGCTGGCCCGCTATCTGGTGCTGGCACGTGACATCACGGCGCGCAAGGCGGCCGATGAAGCGCTGCGGGAGTCCGAAGCCCGCTTTCTGCAGGCGCAGAAAATGGAGAGCGTGGGCCGGCTCGCTGGCGGGATGGCGCACGATTTCAACAATCTGCTCACCGTCATCCAGGGGGCGGTTGACATTGCCGCCGTGCGCCTGCCGCAAGACCATGAAGCGCAACGTGAGCTGTATCAGATTGGGGCCGCGGCGCAGCGCGGGGCTGAGCTGACCCGGCAGCTGCTGACTTTCAGCCGCCAGCAGATTCTGCAGCCCGAACCCCTGGACCTGAATGCGGTGGTCGAAGAGCTGCTGCAGATGAGCCGGCGCATGTTGGGCGAAGACATACGGATCCGCACGACCCTGGCACCGGGCCCGCTGCGCACCATGGGTGACGCATCGCAGTTCTCCCAGGTGCTGCTCAATCTCTTTGTCAACGCGCGGGATGCCATGCCCCAAGGCGGCGATCTGCTGGTTGAGACTGCCAGATTCGTGCTGGATGCGGATGACGACGAGGGCCTGGCGCTGGAGCCCGGCACCTATGCGCTGGTACAGGTCAGCGATACCGGCATTGGCATGACGCCTGAAGTGCAGCAGCGCATATTCGAACCTTTCTTCAGTACCAAAGCGCCCGGCCAGGGCAGCGGCCTGGGCCTGGCGACGGTTTATGGCCTGGTCCGGCAAAGCGGTGGCGATGTGCAGTGCCGGAGTTATCCCGGTGAGGGCACCAGCTTTCGGATTTTCCTGCCCCTGCTGGATGACGCCGGGGAGTCAACACTTGAGGCACCTGAGTCCAAGGCGCAGTCGGAGCCAGTGTCGCATCCTGATGAATCAGGCGAAGCAAAGGCGGCGTCTGACAGCTTGATTCTGGTTGTAGAAGACGAGCCCGCCATCGGGGATTTGCTGGTGCGGGGGTTGAAGTCACATGGCTATCGGGTCATCAGTGCACAACATCCCGATCTCGCCCGGGATCGGATTCGAGAAGTCGGGGCCCCACCAGACCTTCTGATCGCGGACATCGTTATGCCCGGCCAGAGCGGCGTGGAACTGGCCGCCGGGCTTCGGCAGGACTTTGGAGACATGGCTGTGCTGTTCACGTCGGGCTTTGCGGACGACGTCATCATGCGCGATGAAAGCTTGCCAGCTGATGCGGCCTTCCTGGCCAAACCCTACAGCCTGAGTCAGGTTCTGAATCGCGTTTCGCAGCTGCTTAAATAGGGCGGCTCAAAAGATACTTGTTATTTGAATAAAAGCCATGCAGATTGCGGCCATAACGTCTTACAGCACATAACGTCTTACAGGAGAAGTTGATGATTCATGCGCCCAAAGCCCCATCTGCGCTGGATGCGGATGCCGCAGCCGCCTACCTGGCCCAGGCCGAAAAGGACTGCTGGCAGGTGCCCGACCTGCCTGCCGGAACCAAACCCCGTCCAATCAACAAGGTTGGCATCATTGGTGCGGGCACCATGGGTGGCGGCATTGCCATGAATTTTGCCAATCAGGGTATCCCGGTGACGATCGTGGAGGCCAAGCCTGAGGCGCTCGAGCGCGGCCTGGGCGTGGTGCGGCGCAACTATGAGAATTCAGCGCGCCGCGGCCGCTTCCCGATGGAGGAAGTGGAGAAGCGCATGGCCTGTCTGACCGGCACCCTCGAGTTTGAGGCGCTGGCGGACTGCGACCTGGTGATTGAGGCCGTGTTCGAGGACATGGGTCTGAAGCAGAAAATCTTTGCCGACCTCGACCGGGTCTGCAAGCCGGGCGCTGTTCTGGCGTCGAACACCTCCTATCTCGATGTGGATCAGATTGCGTCGGCGACCAACCGGCCCGAAGACGTCATCGGCATGCACTTCTTCTCACCGGCCAACGTCATGAAGCTGCTGGAAATCGTCCGCGGTGCGAAGTCGGCGCCGGATGTGGTTGCGACCGCCCTGGACGTCGGGCGCCGGATCGAGAAGGTGGCTGTTGTGGTTGGCGTGTGTTTCGGCTTTGTCGGCAACCGGATGCTGTTTCCGCGTCAGGATCAGGCCAACGCGCTGATCATGGAAGGCGCCATGCCCTGGGATGTCGACCGCGTACTGCGTGAATTCGGTTTTCGTATGGGGCCTTTCCAGATGAGTGATCTGGCCGGGCTGGACATCGGCTGGAACGCGGAGACTTCCAAAGGCGAGAGCCTGCGCGACGTGCTGTGCGAAGCCGGACGCCGGGGCCAGAAAACAGGCAAGGGCTATTACGACTATGACCAAGACCGCACGCCACAGCCGTCTCCCGAGGTGGAGAAGCTGATACGTGACTTTGCCGCCAAACTGGGCCGCAAGACCCGCAGCTTCAAGGATGATGAGATTCTCGCGCGGTTGCTGTATCCGATGATCAACGAAGGCGCCAAGATCCTCGATGAGGGTATTGCGCTGCGGGCGTCGGACATCGATGTCGTCTGGGTACATGGATTCCGTTGGCCCGCGAACACAGGTGGTCCTATGTACTACGCTGATCAGGTCGGGTTGGCCGCCATTGTCGAATCGCTCGAAGCCATGGCGGCAGACTTCCCGGCGCTGGCACCGGCCGCGCGATTGAAGGCGCTGGCGGCCAAGGATGGTCGTTTTACCGGCTGACCGGCTGCGGACCGCCTTATCAGTCCGGTCAAAAATCCCTATGATGCAGGGTTTCCACTGCAAACAGGTCCGCTGTGCTGATGCCGAGAGCTGTAATTGCCCGACAGGTGGACACCGTGCGCCGTTGGTCGATGCCGGTAGTGCTGCTGGCTGCGATGTTTTTTCTGTCCGGATGCGATGAGGCGCAGCTGCCGGAGCCGGAGGTTGGTGAGCGGGCCGAAAGTGCCGGGCTAGAGGCGCGGCGTGGTGCCCTGGTGGACCAGGTGGTGTTCACGCAGGAATCGGACCTCGGCAAAGTCGCCGAGCTGATCGAGAGCGGCACACACCAGGTTTTCGCTCAGGGCATCAGCAATTCAACGGTGTTCCGTCGCATTCGCGACTCACAGCGTATTGATTACGATGTGGCCTACGGTTCGTCAGCGGAGCTGACGTTGAACACCGCCGGGCCGCACTTCAACGACGGGCGCCTGAATCCTTTCCATGATCGAGAAATCCGCGAAGCGCTGAACTGGCTGATCGACCGGCGTCACGTCGCCGAAGAGCTCTATGGCGGCCTCGCGGTGCCGCGCTACCTGCCGCTCAATACCATTTTTCCGGACTATGCCCGCCTGGCAGAGACCGCTCGCACGCTGGAGCTGCGTTACAGCCATGATCCGCAACGCGCTGCGTCGGTTATTGCGTCGCGCATGGAGGCACTGGGCGCCGAACGGCGCGATGGGCGCTGGTTTTACAACGGAGAGCGGTTCCGCATCAGCTTGCTGATCCGTATCGATGACGAACGGCGCCGGGTTGGTGACTACCTGGGTAATCTGTTCGAGGACCTGGGCTTCGACGTCGAGCGGCTCTATCGCCAGGCTGACGAAGCGTCACGGATCTGGATCGCCGGCGACCCGGCTGGCGGTCGCTGGCACATCTACACAGGGGGCTGGGCCTCGACGCTGATCAACCGCGACCTGGCTGACAATTTTGCCTACTACTACACGCCGCTGGGCCGGCCTGAGCCGCTGTGGCAGGTTTATGAACCGGCGCCAGAACTGCAGGATATCGCCGAGCGGTTGCAGAGTCGCGACTATGCTGACTGGGCAGAGCGTCAGGCACTGATGGTCGAAGCGCTGGAGCTGTCCATGGCGGACTCGGCCCGCGTCTGGCTGGTCGATGTGATCAATGTCCTGCCGCGCAGTAGTGATGTGGGGTTGACCGTTGACCTGGCGGCTGGCGTCGCCGGGTCTGCCGTGTGGCCGTACACGCTTCGCTACAAGAATCGCCAGGGCGGATCAGTGGTGATTGGTCTGCCTACCGTGTTGGCCGAGCCCTGGAATCCTGTGGCCGGGAGCAACTGGCTGTTCGATCAGATGATCATGCGCGGGCTGGACGACAGCAGCACCATACCCGACCCCTTTACCGGACTGTTCTGGCCACAACGCATCGCCGAAGCTGCAGTGACCGTACGCGATGACGTGCCGGTGAACCGGACACTGGACTGGCTCAGCGTGGAGAAGGTGCCCGAGATACAGGTACCGGAAGACGTTTGGATCGACTGGGATGCCGGCGAGGAGCGCTGGATCACTGTTGGTGAGAAACACCCTGAAGGCCTGACCGCGCGCACCAAGGTAAGGGTGCAGTTCGAGGACGGCTATCTCGATCGTACCTGGCATGATGGTACACAGGTGTCGCTGGCCGATGTGGTGATCCCCTGGATACTGGGTTTCGAGCGGGCCGACCCGGACAGCCGGCTGTATGACGCTGCCGGTGCGCGCGTGTTCGAGATCTTTCTGCGCCACTTCCGGGGCCGCCGCATCGTCTCGACCGACCCACTGATCGTCGAGATATACAGCGATCAGATCTACCCGGATGCCGAGACCATGGTGTCCGCGCGCGCACCTTCCGCGAGTCCCTGGCACACGCTGGCGCTCGGAATCCTGGCAGAGCGCCAGGGTGAGCTGGCATTTTCCTCCAACAAAGCGGATCGCAGCCAGATCGAGTGGATGAACATGGTCTCAGGGCCGAGCCTGTCGATCCTGGCCCGGCATCTGGCGCGGGCGCGCGCCGATGGGTTTGTGCCCTACGCCAGTGCCGTGCAGGATTACCTGCGCGATGGTGAGGCGGTGGCGCGTTATGACGCGCTCGATACCTGGTATCGGGAACGCCGTCACTTCTGGGTCGGTGACGGACCTTTCTATCTGCACGCGGTCTATCCGGTTGAACGTTCTGTGGTGCTGCGGCGCTTCGAGGATTTTCCGGACCCGGCTGACAAGTGGCTGCGTTTCGCTGCGCCGCGCATCCCGGTACTGGATCTCGACGGG